>VGPE01000091.1 GCA_016875645.1 Chloroflexota bacterium | reverse complement strand
CTCCGTTCCCGCCTGGCCGATGTCGTGGCGCGCCTCGCGCGGGTCCCGCAGGTCGCCCTGCAGCCGGCGCCGCCCCTCGCTCCGTTCCATTCGAGCCTGGATCGGTCCGCCTTCGAGTCGGGGGTCGAGGCCGTGCGAGACGCGATCGCGCGCGGCGAGATCTACCAGGCCAACCTGACGCGGCGCCTTGCCACACTCTTCGACGGTGACCCGTGGCCGCTGCACCGCCTGCTCGCGGCGGGCGATCCCAGCCTCTTCGCGGCCTATCTGGACCTCGGCGACCGCCGTGCGCTCGTTTCCGCCTCCCCGGAGGCGTTCCTGCGGGTCGATGCGCAGGGTCACGTTCGCGCAGATCCGATCAAGGGAACCCGCCGTCGCGGCCGGACCCGCGCCGCGGACCGCGCCCTCGCCCGCGACCTGCTCGCGAGCGGCAAGGATCGTGCGGAAAACGTGATGATCGTGGACGTCCTGCGCAACGACCTCGGGCGCGTGTGCGTCCCGGGCAGCGTCGCGGTGCCCCGGCTGTGCCGCCTGGAGCGGACCGACGCTGTCCAGCACCTCGTGTCGACGGTCGTCGGGCAACTCGAGCCGGGGCGTGACGCGTTCGACCTGCTCGCCGCCTCATTTCCGGGCGGCTCGATCACGGGTGCCCCGAAGATCCGCGCGATGGAACTGCTTGACGACCTCGAGCCGGTCGAGCGTGGACCCTATACGGGAGCGGCCGGCTGGTTCGGGCCCGACGGCGCGCTGGCCACCAGCATCCTGATCCGCACGTTCGTGGCCGACGGCCGCGAACTGAGCCTCCACGTGGGCGGCGGCATGACCTGGCGAAGCGTCCCGGCCGAGGAGTGGGACGAGACCGTGGCCAAGGCCGATGGCCCGCTCCGGGCCATCGGGGCGCGTGAAGCCGGGGCGAGCGAGGACTGATGCCCGACCACCTCTGGCTCGACGGCCGGCTCGTCCGAGCCGCCGGGCCCCACCTGTCCGTGACGGATCGTGGCTTCCAGTTGGGCGATGGCGTCTTCGAGACGCTCCGGGCCCGGCGCGGCGTGGCGATCGAGCTGCGCGAGCACCTCGAGCGGCTCCACGAAAGCGCCGCCGCGACCGAGATCCCGCTCCTGCCGGACGCCGACATCGTCCGTGGCATCCATGACCTCCTCGCGATCGAACGGCTTGCCGGACGTGGCCGCGACGCCGACGGCGAGGATCCCGGCGAGGCGCCCGGCGACGCCGCTCTGCGGATCACAGCGAGCAGGGGGCCCGTGGAGGGGCGTGGCATGGCGATCAGCCCGGACGCCCGGGGGACGCTGGCGATCCAGGCGTGGCCGTTTGCGCCGCCGGCCGCGGACCTGCTCGAACGGGGCGTCCGCGTGACCGTGGCAACCCTGCGGCGCGACCCATCCTCGCCACTGGCTGGGGTCAAGTCGACCTCGCGCGCCGAATCCGTGCACGCCAGGCTCGAGGCCAGCCGCCGCGGCGCGGACGACGCCCTGATGCTCACTCTGGCCGGCGAGCTCAGCGAAGCGACATCGGCGAACCTGTTCCTCGTCCGGGGCCGCGAACTGCTGACGCCACCGATGTCGGCCGCGATCCTGGCGGGCACCACCCGCACGTGGCTCCTGGCGCACGCGAGCATTCAGGGCCTCACCGCACGCGAGTTCGCCCTCCGGCTCAGTGACCTCTCCGCGGCCGACGAGGCCTTCCTGTCGAGCAGCGTCGCCGGGATCGTGCCGCTCACGATGCACGACGCCCGACCGATCGGGACGGGTCGGCCGGGGCCGGTCACCCGCCGCCTGCGGGCCGCGCGCGAGGCCTGGATCGATGCGGTCTCGCGCGGTCGGGTATCGGAAGGGGGCCCCGCGTGACTCGCGACGAGCTGATCCGGCGCACGCGCCAGCTGCTGGCGGAGGGGGACCGGCTCCAGGCCTCGCCGTCGCTCCCGGCCCTCCAGCTCTGGCTCAAGCTGTCCGACGACCTGCTCGTCGCGGCCTGGGGCCGGATGGATCGCTACCACCTCGCGTGGCTGATGGTCGGCAAGCCCAGGGACACGGTCCGCGGCCGCCCGATGACCCCCGCGGAAGAATCGTCCTACGTGCGCGAGGTGGCTCGCCAGAAGACGGCAGCCCTCCAGGCCAGCCTCGACGCGGTGGAGCGCCAGCGGATGCCGTTCGTCGGCGAGACCGGGGGCGTGGGTTCGGGTCGATGACAACGCCGGCGATGGGCGGCGACCGGCTCCTGCCCGAGCCCGATCCGATCGCGCGCGAGTACCTGCTGCTCGGCCTCCGCCTCGGCCAGCACATCCCGGGCCTCGTCGACGGCTATTTCGGGCCGGCCGACCTCAAGGCCCAGGTCGACATGGAGCAGCTGCGCACGCCGTCCCGCCTCACCGCAGATGCGGCCGCCCTGCGCGAGCGCGTGGCCGCGGAGGTCCGGCCCGGCGCCCCGCAACGAGCGGACTGGCTGACCGCCCAGGCCGTCGCGCTCGAGACCCAGGCTCGTGCGCTGGCCGGCGAGGCGCTGCCGTATCTCGATCACGTCGAGCGCTGCTTCGACTTCCGCCCGCAACGACGGCCTGACGAAGCGTTCCGCAAGGCTGCTGCGACCCTGGACGCGCTGCTGCCGGGTGCGGGAACGGTCGGCGAGCGCCTGGCTGCCCTTGACCGCAACCTGACCGTGCCCGTCGATCGCGTGCCGGACGTGGCGAACCGGCTCGTGGAGCGATTTCGCTCCCGCGCCGCGGCAGCGTTCGGCCTGCCCTCCGGCGAGCGCCTGCGGATCGCTCTCGTCCGGGACCAGCCATGGAGCGGCTACAACTGGTACGAGGGCGGCCTGCGCTCGCGCGTTGACCTCAACCTCGATCTCCCCATCCGCGCACCGGACCTGGTCCACGTCATCGCCCACGAGACCTACCCGGGCCATCACCTCGAGCACGCCTGGAAAGAGGCGGATCTCGTGGTCGCGCAGGGCCGACTCGAGGCGTCGATCCTGCTGATCAACACCCCCGAGTGCCTCATCAGCGAGGGGCTGGCGGACCTCGGCGCCCGGTTGGTGGCAGGCCCCGACGTCGCGGCAGGCATCCTCGCCGACGTCCTCGCCTGGGCCGGGCTGGCACCGCCCACGTCCACCGAGAACCTGATCGAGATCGCGGCGCTCCGCCGCGGACTGGGCGCGATTGCCGTCAACGCCGCCCTGATGCGCCACGAGGAGCTGCTCCCACACGAGGCCGTCCGCGACTACCTCGTCACGGTCGGACTGATGGCCCCTGAGCGGGCGGAGAAGCGCCTCTCGTTCATCGAGCATCCGCTGTGGCGGACGTACGTCTTCGTGTACAGCGAGGGCGAGGCGCTCCTTCGCACGTGGCTTGAGCGCGCCCCGACCGACGAGCAGCCTGCCCGCTTCGGGCGCCTGCTGCACGAGCAGCTGACCCCGTCGGCGGTTCAACTCGACGTGGCGTCCTCCGCGGCCTGAGCCGGACCCGCCGCCCGTTCGAAGAGCGCCAGATCCTCGCCCCGGCCACCGGCGTCAAGGAGAGCCGGCACCCCGTAACTGGGCCGGCTGCCGGGCGGCGCCAGCGCCACGAATCCCATCGCACGCAGGAACCCGATCGCGGCCGGATCGCCAGGCTTGGCGCCCGCGACGATCCGAACCGCGCCGCGAGCGATCGCCAGACCGGCGAAGTGGTCGACCAGCGCCGTACCCACGCCACGCCGCCGGGCCCACGCCGGAACCGCGAGCAACCGCACGACGGCCTCGTCGGGATGGTCCGGGCTCACGAACCCGATCACCAGGCCGGCCGGTCGCCCACGGGCATCAACCGCGAGCGCCGAGGTGGAGCCCCAGTGGCGGAACCACAGGCGCTCCAGTTTCGGCCTGGGTCGCTCGTCCCACCAGCCGTCGAAGACGTCGATCAACGCCGCGTGGTCGGCCTCCGTGAGGGGCCGAAGCGTGAAGGCCATGGCGTTCAGCGGGCGCTCCACCAGGCCACCAGCACCGCGGCCATCAGCTGCAGCGGGACCAGTGGGCCGAAGACCTGGGCCAGGAAGTCGAACAGCGGCAGGGCGCCACCCTCCGCTCGCGCGTAGAGCCAGACCCCAGCCTGCGCGGCGACGAACCACGCGATCGTGAGTAGCAGGACGATGACGATGCGCGCGTCGGAGGAGACGTTGGGCCCAGCCGTTGTTCGCACGACGATGCCGATCACCCGACCCGCGAAGACGGCGATGACGACGAGGCCGGCACTGAACGAAAGCGGGCCGGCGAAGACCATGAAGACGACAAGGGCTGCGATGGCTGCAATGGCGCCGGAGACGACGCCGCGAGCTGGCGAGCCGGTCGGATCGATGGTTGCGCCACGGCCAGGTCGTCCCATGGGGGGCGGTCGATGGCGCTCGCCGGGCGCACGATCCAGGCGCCGGGGTGGGCGGTCATCCGGTTCGCCGGCCGCCGGAGGGTTCTCGTCCACGCACGGATCGTAGCCGCTCGCCATCCGCCTCCGGCCCATTGCCGGAGGCTGGGCACGAAGGCAGCGCGGATCGTTAGACTTGCGCCCGTGACCCACCCCACCCTGGGCCTGCCGCCCGCCGATTTCCGGGCGAGCTTCGCAGCCGCCGCCGACGAGATCCGCAGTTCGCGTGTCCGGATCGCTGCACGAGCCCTGGAGTTCGCGGTCGAGGCTGACCCCACGCTGACCGAGCGCTTCGACGAGGCGACCCTCCGCGGCCTGCTGGCCGACGCGGAGGTGGAGTTGGAACGCGTCGCCATGTCGATTGGCAGTGGCTCGCCGCGCTTCGTCGGAGATTGGGCCGAGTGGGTCGCACCGCTCTACCGCCGACGACGCGTGCCCCTCGATGACCTGATCAACCTCAGTGAAGGCATCCGGCGCGCTGTGCGCGCGGTCCTCGGACCCGACGAAGCCGCGGTCGCGGACCTGGCCATCGACGAAGGCGTCCGGGTCTTCCGGTGGCACCGCCGCCTGGCAGGCGACGCGCGCAAGCGCAATTGGCTGCTCCAGCTCATCTACAAGGGCGCCTGAGCGTGATGGGGCGCGCGCGTTGACCATCAAGTGGGTCAAGGTGGACCCGTTGGTGATGAACGGTGAGCCGTTCCTGTACGGCAGCCGCCTGACCGTGCGCCAGTTGCTGGAGCTGCGCCGGAGCGGCAAGCGCACCGTCGAGATCCTCACGGACCACCCGGAGCTGCGCACGCTGGGCATTGCGAAGGCGTATGTCTACGCATCGGCGCACCCAGCCCGCTACGGCGACTTCCTCGATGCGGATGGCAACCTGCTGGGCCCGGGCCTCACCGTCGCCGAGGCCGCGGATCTCACGAGTGACGTCCAACTCCCGGGCATCGTCACGACCGAGCCCGCCCCGGCCTGACGCCGGCGGCGGCGCTCGTGCTGCGCCGTCGGGCCCCCGGCCCGCCGCCCGAGGGCACCGTTCGGGACCGGTGGTACGCTCTCACAACCATGGATATCACCGCCTCCCCGGCATCCGCCGCGCCGGCCGCGGACGCTCCCGCGTTCGATGCCGAGCGCCGCGCCACCGAGCTCGCCATCCTCGACGCGCTGCGCAACGTGGTGGACCCGGAGATCGGGATGAACGTCGTGGAGCTGGCGCTGATCAAGCAGATCCTGATCGGCAGGGACGCGTCAGAGGTGAAGATGATCCTCACGACCCCGTTCTGCCCCTACGCGGGATCCATGGTCGCCCAGGTCCAGGAGCAGGCCGAATCGGTACTGGAGCATCCCGTCAAGGTGACCCTGCTCGCCGAGCGCTGGGATCCGCGCGACGCGGGCCTCATGTGGTGACACCCGCCCCCGGCCGCGAGCGGCCCGTTTCCGCGGTTGCCACCGGTCGCGGCGACGATGGAACCACCGGCCTGCTGTTCGGCGGCGGTCGCGTCACCAAGGACGATCCCCGGGTGGACGCCTACGGCACCATCGACGAGGCCGTTGCGGCCCTCGGCATGGCCCGGGCAGCCCTGGGCGTCACGGCGCAGGACGGCGCGCTGCATCCCGCGCTCGGCGACCTCGCGGAGCTGGTTCTGCGCTTCCAGCGCGAACTGTTCGTGGCCGCGTCCGAGCTGGCAACGAATCCGGATGCCTGGGACCGGCTGGTTGACGGCCAGACGCGCGTGTCGGCCGCA
Organism: Chloroflexota bacterium; assembly: GCA_016875645.1. Lineage (GTDB taxonomy): Bacteria > Chloroflexota > Limnocylindria > Limnocylindrales > CSP1-4 > VGPE01. The sequence continues at coordinate 3,710 of VGPE01000091.1, read as the reverse complement.
ATGCTCGAGGGCGTCGAGACCGTCCTGCGCGAAACGGAGCGGACCATCACGATGCCGCGCGAGTTCGTTGTCCCGGGCGAGACCGCGGCCAGCGCTGCGCTGGAGGTCGGCCGCACCGTCCTGCGGCGCGCAGAACGCCGGATCGTCGCGCTCGAGCGCACGGGACACGTGCCAGGCGAGCATCTGCTTCCATATGTCAACCGGCTCGCCGATCTGCTGTGGGTGCTTGCGCGCGCGGCCGAACAGGCGGAAGCTCGGACGGCCACGCCGTCACGTCCGGGCGGCCGATCTCGTCCGGGTACCACACAGGAAACGGCCGTGGTGGGTGGAACTTCCAGCTGAGGAGCGAGAGGCGATGAACAACTACCGGATCGGGGACGCACCGTCACAGCTTGGGGTCCGTCCCGACGCGCGGCTGTCGGCAACCTTCCTGTCGCAGGCCTTCACGTGGATGTTCGCGGGCCTGCTCCTGACGGCCGCGATCACGTGGGTCGTCCAGTCGAACGATCGCCTGATCGGCGTTGCGCGGGACCTCTTCCTGCCGGCCATCCTGATCGAGCTCGCGCTCGTCTTCGGCATCGGCCTGCTCATCAACCGCATCAACGCGCTCGTCGCGCTGGGGCTGTTCTTCATCTACGCCGCCCTCAACGGCCTCACGATCGGCCTGATCGCGTCCGCGTACACCGTCCCGTCGGTGGCGACCGCGTTCGTCAGCGCCGCAGGCATGTTCGGCGCCGCCGCGATCTACGGGGCGGTCACCAAGCGCTCGCTGGCCGGCATGGGCGGGATCCTGACCATGGGTCTCGTCGGGCTGATCATCGCCATGGTCGTGAACATCTTCCTCGCGAGCGGTCCGCTCGGCTTCATCATCTCGATCATCGGAGTCGTCCTCTTCACCGCGCTCACCGCGTACGACGTCCAGCGGATCTCGTCGGGCGACCTGGCCGCGCGCCTCGGTTCGATGGAGAAGGCGGCCGTCTTCGGCGCGCTCCATCTCTACCTGGACTTCATCAACATCTTCCTGTTCCTCCTGCGCATCTTTGGCGACCGGCGCTGATGGGGCACGGCACGCTGGCAACTCGCGGCGCAAGACCGGTCTCGGACTGACCGGGACGCTCGCGCGGGGCGCGCAGATGCATCCCGCCGGGTGCTCCCGAACTCGATCGAAGGCAGGCCCCATCGAGTGAGCGTCTCGGTTCGGGGGGACCGTCCGAACCAGGGCCGTAGCGTGAACGCACCCACGCGGCTCGCGCTCCTCATGTTGCTGCCCGCCCTGGTGATCGGGACGGGGTGCGAGGCCGCGACCGGTACGCCCAGGCCCTCCACGCCTGTGGTCACACTCGCACCGACGCAGTCCTCGTTGCCGTCGCCGACGGCCGGCGCACCCGGATCCACGCCACTCGCGACCCCGACCGGACCGGTGGCCCCCGTCGTCGTGGATCCGTGGAGCGAGGCGGCGGCCATCGCGTCGCTCCTGCAGCCCGCCGACCTGCCCAGCGAGCTCACGCCCGACGAGATCCGGGTCCGGGCTGATAGCGACATGCCCGGCTGGTCGGCGCACGCGGGCCTGCGCGTGGTGAATCGGAACTGGGGGGGCCGGGGTGCGATCAGCTCCCTGTTCGACAGCCGCTACCAGTTCCGCACCGCAATGGCGGCCCAGGCGTTCCTCGATGACGCCCATGCGGCCCTCTCCGAGGAGGGCGCCGGCCTCCAATCGGTGGTCGGCGAGCCGCTCGGCGACAGGTCGTTCCGCTACGCCGGGACCATCTCGTTCGGCGGCATCCAGACCAACAACTACAACTACCTGGTCAGGGTCCAGAACATCGTCGCCAAAGTGTTCCTCGGCGGCGGCAGCGATCTCGACCTGGCAACGGCCGACGAGATCGCCGCCCAGATCCCGGAGCGGATGCGGACGGCCCTCAAGGGCGGCATCGCGCCCAGCCCCAGTGCGAGCACCGGCTTCCCATCCGATACAGAGGCCGCCATCCTCGCCCACATCCCCCAGAACCTGCATGCCGGCTGCGAGGGTGTCGAGGAGATCTACCCGATCGAGGTGGATTCGGTCCGCTGTCGGCCGTTCAACGGGCCCACGATCGACTACAGCGCATTCGGCAACGTCCTGGACATGACCGAGGCGTACCAGGGTGACGTCGATTCCGCGGACCCCGCGCCCAGCCAGAACGGGCAGTGCGCCCTCGGGAACTACGAGTGGACGTACACGGTGGACGGCCGGCCGACCGGGCGGATCCTGTGCACCAGCTACGTGTCGGCCCGGACCCGCCAGACCTACCGGGTCATCGAATGGACCAACGACGACCTGCAGATCCTCGCGTACGCATCAAGCTCCACGCTCTCCTGGGGGCAGATGGTGGAGTTCTGGCGCGGCAGCGCCGGCCCGGTGCCCTGATGCCGCTCCGGCGCCGGGGCCCCACCTGATGCGAAGCTGCCACGAGGCGGTACCGTTGCGCGCGAGCGGCGCTCGTCCCGGCCCGCATACCGCCCACGACAACGCACCGGCGCGGCAGACGCACCGGCCCAACGACACCTGGAGATGACGGCATGACCTTCAAGCGCGACGCGCGCCTGGACCCCTCGCAGGTCCAGGACGTTCGTGGGCGCCGCGGCCGCGTGGGCGGAACCGGGGTCGCTGTCGGCGGCGGCGCCGGCGGCATTCTCCTGGTGATCCTCTACCTGCTCTTCGGCGGGAACCTGAGCGAGCTTGGCGGGGTTGCCCAGCCGGGCGCCGACACGATCGGGCCGGAGGGCAGCTCGCTCACCTCGGAGTGCCGAACCGGCCAGGACGCGAACGAACGGGATGACTGCCGCGTGGTGGGCTACACCAACAGCATCCAGGCCTACTGGCGGACGGCCTTCGCAGCGGCGGGGCAGACGTACGAACCGGCGCGGACCCGCCTCTTTGATGGGCCGATCGCGACGGGCTGCGGCAACGCAGGACCTGAGATCGGGCCGTTCTACTGCCCCAACGATCGATTCGTGTACATCGACCTGGGCTTCTTCGAGCAACTCAAGACGCAGTTCGGGGCGCGCGGCGGCCCGTTCGCGGTTGCGTACGTGATTGCCCACGAGTACGGCCACCACGTCGAGAACCTGCTGGGACTGCTCGACGCGCAGTCGCGCGGCGCGGGCCCCGAGAGCGAGGCCGTGCGCATCGAATTGATGGCCGACTGCCTGGCCGGCGTCTGGGCGGCCAACGCCGTGTCGACCAACTACCTCGAACCGCTCACGCGCGACCAGATCGCCCAGGCGCTCGATGCCGCCGCGTCGGTGGGCGACGACCGGATCCAGTCCAAGATCCAGGGGCGCGTCAACCCGGAGAGCTGGACTCACGGGTCGTCGGAGCAGCGCCAGCGCTGGTTCCTGACGGGTTACGAGCAGGGCAACCTCAACGCCTGTGACACCCTGAACGCCAGGGACCTCTAGCCAGGCCACGACCCGCAGGACACAGACTTGGAGGGAAGCGGACTTGTCCCGAATTGAACTGGCGTACGACGGCTCGAGGGGCGCCGACCTCGCCGTCTCCCTCGTGGCCGGCCTGCCGTGGGCGGCGGGCACGGTCGTCAGGGTCGTGACGGCGGTGCCCGACGTGCTCGAGATGCGCAGCGCCTGGGGCCGCCTGATCGCAGGCGATCCGGGCGAGCTGGCCGCCGGACTCGAGTCGGCGGCGACGACGGCCCTCGCGGTGCCGCGTG
>VGPE01000090.1 GCA_016875645.1 Chloroflexota bacterium | reverse complement strand
GGGCCCGCCGCGGGCCCCGCGAATGACTGCTCGAGCTGCAGCGAGGGGGCCGGACCGGGGTCGCGGGCCGGCCCCGCCCCGCCCGAATGGGACCATCTTCTGGACCAGATCAGCCCGTTTGCCCTATCGCTCCGGGACGGGCACCTCGGTACCGTATGGGCAGGAGCAACCGCCACCCTGATCGGCGACACGACGGCCCGGCTCGGGCCGTGGGCGGATCAACGGTGCTGGAATAGGAAGGACGCATCCCCATGTCGCTCGTCCACTCGCTGATTGCCCGCATCCGCTCCGAAGAGGACGGCCAGGGCCTCGCCGAGTACGCGCTGATCCTCGCCCTGATCGCCATCGTCGCGATCGTCGCCCTGATCTTCCTGGGCGGCCAGGTCAGCACGATCCTGAGCACGGTCGGCAACTCGATCTAGCCGACACCCGGCGGCCAAACGCCTGGACGAGGATCTCGCAGCGGCCGGCCCGGCTCACCCGGGTCGGCCGTTCGATTCCCGGACCGGTTCCGGTCCGGCCACCTCGTGCGCCACCCGCACGACCCGGCCGCAACCTGGTCGCCGCGTGCACCGGACGCGCCCTGGCGCGACAGAGAGGCGGGATCCGGGTCCGTCTGCCGTCCTGTCGTGCGCCCGGCGCATGTCATCGTTGCGAGGCGGTCCGTTCGTGCGTCGGACGCACGGCGCCTCATGGGCGTGGGCCGCGGCACCGGGGTCCGGGGCCCGGGGTTCCGGCCGCGGCAGCGGCGGTCCGCCGCGGTGAATGCCTGCGGCGTCAATGAGTCGCGCTGCGGAGGCCCGTTCGTGGGCGGGTTGCGGCACCGGGGGCCGGGGTCCGCCCCGGCATCGTCACCTCTTCGCCGGCTCCCGCCGCAGCACGACGATGTGCTGATGCGTGATGTTGGGCACGAACGCCTTCGGGTAGCCGTACGGACGGAGGCGTGTGCCCGCCTGGTACCAGATGACGTCACCCTTGACGACAAGCCCTGCACGCGTCGCCCGCGCCCCGAGGTCGGCAGCCGTGAAGAGGTAGCGACCGGCCTGGTAGGCATCGCGCACGATGACCGCGGCGTAGCGCCCCGGGCGCAGCACGCGCCGCATCTCGCCGAACACCTGCTCCATCCGGTCCAGGTAGGTCCCGTAGTCGGGGCTGTTGGCGAGGTCGGCCGGGTGCTCGGTGACCATGGCGTAGTCGGTCCGCCGGTTGGCGTGCGTCTCGGACAGCGGACCGCCGGACATGGTGAGCGGCAGTTGCACGTTGTAGGGCGGATCGGTCCCCACGAAGTCGATGGACGCGTCCGGGATGGCGGGCAGGAGGGCGAGCGCGTCGCCGATCCGCAGTTCCAGCCCTGACGGGTCGAAGCGGCGCGGGCCGCCGGGGTCGGTGGGCCCGATATCGGCCAGTTCCGGTCCCAGCCCGTCGCGCTCGGCCAGCGCGTCGCGGACCACCTCGTCGAAGACCGCCGCCCAGCGGGGCTCGAGCTCGATTCCAAGGGCGCGCCGCGGTGTCCGCGCGATGGCGGCGCCCAGCAGCGTGCCGCCCACCCCCGCGAACGGGTCCAGTACGAGCTCGCCGCCGCGCGTGAAGAACTCGATCAGGCGCGCCATGAGCCGTGGCGGCTTGTTGGCGCCGTGCGCGCGTCGGCGTGCGTGGCCCAGCTCCGATGGGTAGGCGGTGGTCCAGAGCGACTTGGTGAAATAGAGCCACTCCTCGCCCGAAAGCTCGTTCAGGGTGTTCCCCGGATGGGTCGCGGAGCGGTCGGTCACGGGGGCAGCGTAGCCGGGAGCGCCTCGCGGCGGCGGGCCGCCCGGGCCCCGGCCGAGTGCGGGGCCGCCACGCACACAGCGAATGGATCCTGGCTCCGGGCCACCGTGGCACTGCCGTTTCAGCCTCGGAACCGTCCGCCGCGTGCCTAGAATTCGGCGATGCCGCTCTCCATCATGAGCGCTGCGTTCATTGGCCGACGCCGTGAACTTGCCCACCTCGCGAGCGTGCTCGGCGAGGTTGCGGAAGGGCGCACGGCCACGGTCGTGCTGACCGCCCGCGGCGGCGTCGGGGCCACCCGCTTCCTCACCGAGGCCGAGCGGCGTGTCGAGGGGCTGAGCCAGCCATTCCTGGTGTTGCGGGGCGCCGCGTCGCCCGCGACGACGGGCGCCCCCTATCGCCCGGTCTGCGATGCGCTGCGGCCGCTCCTCGAGGTGGCCGACGATCGCGCCCTCGCCGAGCTGGTGGGGACCGGTGGCGAGGGCCTCGGACGGATGATCCCGTCGCTGGCGCCCCGCCTCGCCCGCCTCTCCGCCTTTCTCCCGCCTCTCCTCGCCGCTGCAGCCGCTAGAGCCCCTTGACAGCCGCCGTCAGAGCCGCGAGGCCGTCCTTCGCGTCGGCGAACAACATGCCGGTCTTGGTGTTCGTGTAGAGCTCGTTGTCGATGCCCGCGTAGCCGCGGCCCATCGAGCGCTTGATGACGATGATCGCCTTGGCGTGGTCCACGTCGAGGATCGGCATGCCCGAGATCGCGGACCCGGGCCGCCTGGCGGACGGGTTCGTCACGTCGTTCGCACCGACGACCAGGGCCACGTCGGTCCGGTCGAACTCGGGGTTGATGTCCTCCATCTCGCGCAGGGCGGGGTAGGGGACGTTGGCCTCGGCAAGGAGCACGTTCATGTGCCCGGGCATCCGGCCCGCGACCGGGTGGATCGCGTACGAGACCTCGACGCCGCGTGACTCCAGCTGCTCCGCAAGCTCGCGGACCGCGTGCTGGGCCTGGGCCACCGCGAGGCCGTAGCCGGGCACGATGATCACCTTCGAGGCGTATGCCAGCTGGATCGCCGCGTCGTCGACACCGAGCTCGCGGACGGATCCGCCCTCGCCTGCCGCCGCGACCGTTCCCTCGCCGCCGCCGAAGCCGCCGGCGATGATGTTCATGATCGAGCGGTTCATCGCGTCGGCCATGAGCTTGGTCAGGATTCCGCCTGCGGCACCCACCAGGGCACCGGCCACGATGAGCACGGGGTTGTTGATCACGAAGCCCGCCATCGCGGCGGCGGTGCCGGTGAACGAGTTCAGCAGCGAAATGACGACCGGCATGTCGGCGCCGCCGATCGGCAGCACCATCGCCACGCCGAACGTCAGGGCGGCCGCCACGATCCCCAGCAGGACGAGGTTCTTGACCGTCGGGTCGAGGGTGAGCGGGCCGCCGTCTGCCCCCAGGACCAGGAGCAGCAGGCCGAGCACGGTCAGGGCGGCCAGGCCGAGCGTGGTGATGCGGCCACCCGGGACCGGGATCGGCTTGCCGCTGATCCGGCCCATCAACTTGCCGGAGGCGATCAGCGAGCCCGAGAAGGTGACCGAGCCGATGACGGCTCCCAGCACCACGAAGATCGCGGTTGAGATCGACTCCTCGGGCGTGCCCTGTACGCGGATGTAGTCGTCGATCGCGACCAGGGCTGCTGCGCCGCCGCCGACGGCATTGAACAGCGACACCAGCTGGGGCATCGCGGTCATCTTCACGGTGCGGGCCAGCCACCAGCCCGCCCCGCCGCCGATCGCGCCGCCGACCACGATGATCAGGATCGCCTCGGTTCGCAGTACGCCCAGCGACACCAGCCACACGACGGTGGCGATGACGGCCACGGCCATCCCGACGGCGCTGATCCGGTTGCCCTGCCGCGCGGTCGCAGGCGAGTTCATCTGGTGGAGCCCGATCACGAACGCCGCGGCGCCCAGCAGCCAGGCAAGGAAGACGAGGGTGTACACCCACTCCTGGGACATCGGTTATTGACCCTTCGGCTCAGCGGCGGGCGCCTTGGGCGTTTCCCGCTTACGGAACATCTGGAGCATCCGGTCGGTGACCACGTAGCCGCCCACCACGTTCATCGCACCGAACACCACCGCGATGAACGCGAGCAGGTAGCTGAGCGGGTCGTGGGCGAGGGCCGCGATCAGGATCGCGCCCACCAGCACGATGCCGTGGATCGAGTTGGCGCCCGACATCAAAGGCGTATGGAGTGTCGCCGGCACCTTCGAGATGACCTCGAACCCGACGAGGACCGCCAGCACGAACAGTGCGATCGCCGTGAGGAGCTCCTGGCTCATGTCTTGGTCTCCCCAGTGGTCGGCGTGGCAGCCGCCGGCTCCAGGCCCAGCGCTTTGCGGACCGGCTCGGAGCGGACCTGCCCGTCATGCGTGATCACCGTGGCGGCGGTGACCTCGTCGGTCCAGTCAAGGTTCAGGGCGCCATCCTTCACCATCCCCAGCAGCAGGGTCGAGATATTCCGCGAGTAGAACTGTGACGATCCGGCCGGCATCGTGGCCGGCAGGTTCTCGGGTGCGATGATCGTGACTCCGTTCTCGGTCGTGATCGTCTCGTCGGCCTTTGAGAGCTCCACGTTGCCGCCGAGTGCGCTGGCAGCCATGTCGACGATGACCGAGCCTGACTTCATCGAGCGCACGGCCTGCGCCGTCACCAGGACGGGCGGCTTGCGGCCGGGCACCTGCGCCGTCGTGATGATCACGTCCATGGTGGCGATCACGCCGTTGAGCTCCGCCTGCTGTGCGGCCTGTTCCTCGGGTGTCAGCTGGCGTGCATAGCCGCCGGCCCCGGTCGCGTCGATCGCGGTCTTGAGCTGCACGAACTGCGCGCCCAGCGACTCGGCCTGCTCCCGCGTCTCGGGTCGGACGTCGTAGGCCTTCACGACGGCACCCAGCCGGCGAGCGGTACCGATCGCCTGGAGCCCGGCCACGCCGATGCCCAGGATCAGGATGTTGGCGGGCTTCGCCGTCCCGGCCGCGGTCGTGAGCAGCGGGAAGTAGCGGCCGTAGGCATTCGCGGCCATGAGGACGGCCTTGTAGCCGCCGACGTTCGCCTGTGACGAGAGCGCATCCATCGTCTGTGCCCGGCTCAGGGTCCGCGGCAGCATGTCCAGGCTGACGGCGACTGCGCCGCGCTCGGCGAGGCTCGCGGCCAGCCTGGGATCGATCAGCGGCTGCAAGAGCCCCACGACCGCCTGTCCCGAGCGCATCCGGGCGGCCTCGGCGGCGGAGGGCTTCTGGACGCGCAGGATGACGTCGGATTGGGCATAGAGGTCGTCGCTCGAGACGATCGACGCGCCGGCGTCCGAGTACGCCCCATCGGGAATGGCCGAGCCGGATCCCGCGCCCGCTTCGACGAGGACCTCGAGACCGGCGCTCTTGAGCTTTGCGATCGTTTCGGGCACCAGAGCCACGCGCCGCTCGCCGGGCGCGGTCTCCCTGGCCACACCGACCTTCATGGGCACCACCTGTGGAAGTGACGGAGTTCTGGGCAAGAATACCGGCGAAGGATACCCACTGGCCGGGTCGCGGTCGCGGGGCCCGGGATGGCCGTCCTGGGGTCGTCGGTGCCCCCCTCGCGGTCTCTCGATCCTGGGCGCAAGGTGCCGCGAGGACTTGCCAACTCGCGCCGAATCGGGCAAGGTGCGCTCTCTCGCCCGAAGAGGTCCGGGCTGAGCGGACGCTCGACGTGGCCAGATGAGCCCAATTCTGCGAGTTGTCCGGAGGCTGGAACGGCGCCGCGGGGTCGTGGGAGACCACGCGCCGCCGTCCACCGCGGAGGACCACACAACGCATGACCGGCCTCTGGCACGGCCCGTTCGCGCGCGCCACGCGCTTGACCCGGCGCGTTGCCGCCTTCGCGCTGCTCCTGCTCGTCACCCTCGCTCCGTCGGCCGTCGCGCCCGCGCCCGTTGCCGCCGCCGAGTGCACCGGCTGGATCAGCACGCTCCAGCCGCCGACCACGATCCGCGTTCTCCGGACCCGCGGCTCCGCCGCAGGGCAGGTCCAGACCGTGGACTTCCGCGACTACGTCAACATCGTCATGCCCGCCGAGTTGGGCCCCCAGCATCCGCGCAAGATGCTCCGCGCCCAGGCCGTCGCGATCAAGCAGTACGCGTGGTACCACGCGATGAACTGGCGCGGCCGGTCGGCCGCGGGCGGCTGCTACGACGTGGTGGACTCAACGAACGACCAGGTCTACTCCCCGGAGACCAAGCGACCGGCACCGGCCCACATCTCGGCCGTTGACGCCACGTGGACCTGGTCGATGCGCCGCGGCGGCCGATTCTTCGCATCGGGCTACCGCGCCGGCGCCGACGTGCCCTGCGGCGCGGACGTGGGCGGCTCGATCATGCGGCAGAGGAGCGCCTCTGCCTGCGCCCGGGACGGCAAGACAGCAGTTGAGATCCTGACCCTGTACTACGGCAACGTGGTGGTGCTCGGCCCCGACGGGCAACCGATCGAGGAGGCGTCGTCCGCCGCAGCGACCGCGGCCAAGCCGGAGGTCCCGAGTGGCCTCGTGGGTTTCGGTGACAGCACGGGCGACCGGAAGGGCGACGTCATCGTGGTCGCTCAGGATGCTGATCCCAAGTTGGTCCGGGCGCGCATCTACCCGTCCGGCCAGCTGCCGGAGGCCGGCAGGGTGCCGGAGGCCGAGCTGCTCCATGCGCAAGCGGACACCCTGGTTCGGGCGGCGGCCGACCTGTCGGCAGACGGTCTGGAAGATCTGGCGGTGCTCCTGCGATCAGCTGACGGAAGCCTCCGCATCGAGGTGGCGCAGGCTGCCTCAGGCGCCACCCTGACTGCTCCCGCCACGTGGTGGCAGGGAGTCCCGGGCGAGCTGGGCTGGAGCGACGGCATCCCGCTGCGATTCGTGGCCGCAGACGTCGACGGCGACGCCCGAGGAGATGCCCTGCTGTTGATCGGAAGCCCGGATCCGCTGGCACCCGTCACGATGTGGTGGCTGCGGGGCACCGGTACGTCGTTCGAATCGCCGCGGCCCTGGTGGGTCGGCAGCCTGGACGTTGACGGCAGCGCGCTGATCGCCGCGGACATCGATGCGGACGGCCACGGCGACGTGATCGTCCAGGAGGACCTGGGGCGTACCCAGCCGGCCGGCACGGGCCTGCGGTTCAGCGTGATCCGAGCCGCGTCGGTGGAGGGCGACGGCGCGACCACGCCTGTCGTCCCGTGGCTCGATCTCGCCGACGTGACGCCCGCCCAGGCGCGGATTGCGGTGACGGACATCAACCGCGATCGCCGGCACGATCTCGTCGTCCAGCGCCCCCTGGGGGCCACGGGCAGCCAGCTGATCGGGCTGATCTCCGACGGCGCCGGCTTCACCCGCCGGGTCCTCTGGAAGAACGCGACCAGTTTTCGCTGGTCGGTCAGTCGGCCGGCGGGCGCGGACGTCGACGGCGACGGGCGCGGTGACGTCGTGATCATGTACAACCTTGGGGCGGGCGGGACGCGCTTCTTCCGGTTCGTCTCGAACGGGAGCAGCCTCCGCGTCGCCGGGTCGACCACCGACCCGACCCTGCCGTGGGCGGGCACGGCCATCTACTGAGCCGGACGCCCTCGCCGGGGTTCGGAGACGCGCGAAGGCTGGAGGGGTCAGCGATGGGTGTCCCGTTCGAGTCGGAGGGCCAGCGCCGGGCCTGGGAGCGGCTGCGCGCGCCGCTCGAGGAGCTGTACCCGGGCCAGGTCCGGGAGCGGATCCACGCCATCGGCTACGTGATGACCGTCGACGGCACCATCGTCACGACCACGCTCGTCCCGCGCGGCGACGACGACGCGACCGTCGCCAATCGCGTCTACCTTGCCGGGAAGGTGCCGGTGACGGTCGAGATGCTGCGCCTCCTCACGCGCTGGACGGAGCGGCGCCGGTTCGGCCACTACGGTGTGGATGCCGAGGACAACGTGTTCGTGGAGGAGCAGTTCGTCGCGTCCACGCTGACCAGGGAAGTCCTCGGTGCGTCGCTCGAGTCCGTGCTGGCAAGCAACCGGAACCACCGCCAGGAATTCCGTGATCAGTTCGGGGGTGGCGACCTCTGAGCGCGGCCCCGTACTGACCGCGCCTCTCATCCATCACTGGGAGCGATGGTAGACAGGCTCCTCGCCTCGACCGGCCGTGCCGCCCCCCGATTCGTGCACGGATCGGCGCGCCCCGCGGCTCCGCGGGCCCCCCGCGGCCGCCTACCATCGCGGGCAGTGCTGGGTGACGGGATCTGGACCTGCCGGCACCGTTACGAGCGTGGGCAGTGATGACTGACAGGAATGCGCCGACCGGCGGCTGGGCGACGCCGACGCCCGATCCGACCGACCCCTATCGCCGTACGCCCGGCGTCCCGGCCGGCGCCCGCGTCTTCGGCTGGCAGCCCCCGCCCCTCTTGAAGCCGCGCGACAGCATCTTCGTGCTCGCCCGGAGCGGCCGCCTCCCGGGCTGGTACCTGCTCCCGAAGGAGGAGCGCGCGCGCTACGAGCGCGAGCACGTGGACCTGATGCTCGACGTCGCGGATCGTCACGCGATGCGCCGCCTGGAGGGCTTCCGGCTCATCACCCAGCAGCAGCCGTGGGTCCGGTTCTGGGTGATGGAATTCCCGGATCTCGCCGGTGCCGAGGCGTGGATCGAGGCCGAGATGGCGCCCCCGTACGGGCTCTACGGTCGCCATGAGTATCACCTCGCACGCGCCCACGCCCCCGACCATCTCGCGACCTGGGTGCCCAACGCGCCGCCGCCCATCGTTCCGTGGTCGGGCGACCCGCGGCGCGACACCGTCCCGGCTCTCGACGTCGACCGCAACTCCATCGTGGTGCTGCTGTTCGGCCGCGGCCAGCCCGGCTACGAGGCCGTGCCCCACGACGTGCGCGACGACGAGGGCCACATCTGGCTGATGCAGGATGTTGCCCGACGCCATGGCCTGCGCCGCATCGAGGCGTACGCGCTGCTGGACCCGGAGCCCGATTACCACCGGGCGTGGGTGATCGAGTGGCCCGATCTCGCCGGCGCCGAGGCCTGGATCGAGAACGAGGTGCTGCCGCCGCACGGGATCTACGCCCAGAAGGCGTTCCACCTGGCGCGCCGCTGGGCGCCCGAGTACTTCGCGGCCTGGATCAAGCCGGAGCACCGGCGCAACCCGGCCTGACCCGACGAGCGGAGCGGGGGGACGCCCCGCCGCCGATCTCCGGAGGTCGGCCCTGCGCCGCCCCGTTCGCGCGGGGCGGCGCAGGAAGCCGTACGGCTACTCCACGATGACCTTGCCGACCATGCCCTCGTGGATCGCGCAGCTGTACGTGTAGGTGCCCGGTTCAGCGCCCTTGAACGAGACCGTCCAGGAACGGAGACCGGCGGTCGTCGGCACGCCCTGCAGCCGCAGGTAGCTCGCCGTCGTGATCACGCCCGAGTCGGACTCGGTCGACGGTGACGTGATCACTCTCACGCCGTTGCCGCCGCCCGCCTCGAGTTGGAGATCGCCACCGCCCGGACAGCTGAAGTCGCCCGGCCCCTGGGGTGGGATGTTGACCGGTGTCGCCGGCACCTCGGTGTCGCCCGTCTCGCAGACGATCACCGTGAAGACCGATGGATCGAGTGCGAAGGTCACCGTGTGCGGCTCGTTGCGGCTGTTGATGTTCCAGCGCACGCGGTCGCCGGACTTGATCCGGATCTCCTTGGGGAACTCCAGGACGGCGGCCTGGTTCACGTCGTAGCCCGCCCACGCGTTCCACGTGCGCGAACCGTTGGCGTGGCGTGTGTACGTCACGTCTTCCACGGCCGTGCTCCGAGCAGAACGGGACGCCGTGATCGCCCTCCGCGACCGGGGCGCCATCAACGACGAGGTGTTGCGGCGGGTCGAGCGCGAGATCGACCTGGAAGTCCTGCGAATGGAGGCGTAGGCGGCGATCGCTATGCGGCGAGGAAGCGATCGAGCAGCCGTCTCCGCCACACGACCCGGACCACCAGCAGCCACAGGATGGTCCAGCCAGCGACCAGGCCCACGATTTCCGCCGGCAGCTGGCGCAGGTCGAAGATCGTCCGGCCCAGCGGAAGCTCGGCGACCACGAAGAAGCCGAGCGCGAGGGCGACCGCGAGCAG
>VGPE01000089.1 GCA_016875645.1 Chloroflexota bacterium | reverse complement strand
CGGAAGACCGACTTGCAGCGGGCCTGCCGGAACCCGGATACGGTGCCGCCAGCGGCGATGAACTCGCTCCACGTCTTGGCCGTGAACAGGTCCAGCCAGTACGATCATGGCTGTCCGGGCGTTCCCTCCGCTTCCATGCGCCGTAGGGTACTGAACGCGACACCCTAATTTGCGTGTTTCGAAGCCACCGCCCACGCTCGCTGCCGCTACTGGTAGACCCAGAGGCCTTCCAAGCTGCTGCTCCTGGCGCGCCAGGCCCTGCGGATCGCGGTCAGTGCCCACAACCGAGGCCACCAGCGCAAGTGTGCGGCCGGCCGAATCGGCCACCGTTCGCGCCCGCCGGATGGCCGGTGCGAGCGCGCCCGCCGGATCCAGATGCGAGCCATGGCCCAGGACCACGTCGAGCAGGATCACGCCGACGCGGGGGTCCGCCGCCGCGGCCACCAGTTCGTCCGAGCGCAGCCGCGGGTCGATCATCGGATGGGGGCGACCCACCGTGTACTCGTCGTCGCCCAGGTCCACGATCCGGTCGTGCCGCTCGCGCCCCAGCTCGGCGCGCAGGATGAGCTTCGCCTCGCCCGCGAGCGAGCCGCCCGCGTAGAGGCCCACGATGGCCGGGTCGGCCGGCAGGCCGCGAACCAGGGCGTGCAGGTGGGCATCGAGCGCCGCGTCGTCGTCTGCCTCCAGCTGTGCGACCGTCCCGAGCGCCAGCCCGACCGCCAGGCGCGCCGCATCCTCGAAGGTGGCCGCGTGGTGCGCACCGACCCGCACCACCGCCTCGCGGTCGCCGCCCAGGAAGTTGACGACGACCGGCACCCGGCTTCCGGCCACGGCGGCCAGGATCCGCTCGGCGACCGACGCTGCGGGGGGCTTGGAGATCAGGACCAGGACGCGGGTGTCCGGGTCGCCCAGCAGCGCCTCGATGCCGGCCAGCATGGTCACGCCGCCCACCAACTGATCGAGGTCCCTGCCGCCGGTTCCGATCGCGTGCGAGACGCCGCCGCCCATGCGATCGATCAGGCAGCTGACCTGCTGGAGCCCCGTCCCGGAGGCCGCGACGATCCCGATCGAGCCGCGCCTGACCGCGTTCGCGAACCCCAGCGGGACGCCCCCGACGATCGCCGTGCCGCAGTCGGGTCCCATCACCAGGAGTCCGCGGCGTGACGCCGCCTGCTTGAGCGCGATCTCGTCGGCGATGGACACGTTGTCGCTGAACAGGAAGACGTGGAGCCCCCGCTTGATCGCGCGCAGCGCCTCGGCCGCCGCGTAGGCGCCCGGCGTCGAGATGAGGGCGAGATTCGCCGCCGGCAGCACCGCGATCGCTTCTGTCAGGGTGCCGGGTCGCAGCTCAGGGGCGTCACCGTCCGATCCGGCCCCCGCGGGCGCGGCCAGGAGCTCCGCGGCCCGGCGGATCGCCGCCGCGGCCGCATCATCGTCGTCGGCGAAGACGGCCACGATCAGATCGCCCGGGCCCACCGACTCGCTGACCGCGGCGCCCAGTCCCGCACCGGCGAGCACGGCGAGGTTGGCCTCGGTACCCATCACGATCCCGGCGCGGCGGACGCCCGGCAATGCCTCGAGCTCGGCGGCCATGCCCATGAGCTCGACGGAGTCGCGGTAGCTCCGACGATGCACGGCGCCCCGAACGACGGCCGTCATACGGTCACCATCGGCGCATTCTCGCGACGGCTCACCGCCGCGTCACTGTCAGAAGCGGACATTGACAGCGGCCTTGGCTGTCCGCATCCTCCACCGATCCAGAGGCGCGCCGCTGCGCCCGCCGGAGGTGATGACCCGTGGTCGTCGGCGTTCCGCTGCGAGAGGTGCTGGCCCTGCCGCCGTTGCGGCACGCCCGGGTGGTTGCCGGGACCGGCGGGCTGGGCCGCACGGTCCGCCACGTCAACGTGATGGAGGTGCCGGACATCCTGGGTTGGGTCCAGCCCGAGGAGCTGCTGCTGACCACCGCCTACCCGCTGCGCGACGACCCGCTCGCCCTCGTCCGCCTCGTGCCCGCCCTGGCCGAGCGGGGGCTCGCCGGGCTCGCGATCAAGCCCGCCCGCTACATCCCGTCCATCCCGGCGGAGGCCCTCGCCGCTGCCGATGCGGTCGGGTTTCCGGTCATCGAGCTGCCGCCTCCGGCCTCGTTCAACGAGATCATCAGCGCCGTCCTCACGGTCATCCTCAACGTCCAGGCCCTCCGGCTCCAGCGGTCGGCGGAGGTCCACCAGCGGTTCACGGCGATCGCGCTCGGTGGTGGCGGCCTGCGGGAGATCGCGGATGCCCTGGCCGAGCTGATCGGCCGGCCCGTCGGCATCGCGGACGCATCGGGGATCATCCAGGCGGGCCCGCTCGGTGGGTCGCCTGGTCGAGGACGTGCCGTGCTGGAGCTTGCCTCGGCGACCGATGACGGAAGGCCCGAATCGCTTGCGACGCCGGCCGAGATCGACGGCGAGCCGGTCCTGGTGCAGGCGATCCGGGCCGGTCCGGAACGGTTCGGATCCATCGTGGTCGCGGGGGTCGCCGGTCCGCTGGATGAGGAGGCGGCGGATGCGCTGGCGTACGCGGCCACCGTCGCCGCCCTGCGGCTGGTGCAGGCACGCGTCGTGGCCGAGGCCGACCGGCGATTCCAGGCGATCTGCCTGGAGGAGCTGGTCACGGCGCCGGTGGATCGGGCCGTCCTCCTGGAGCGGGCCACGGCCTTCAAATGGGACCTCGCGCTGCCGCGCGCTGTGCTCCTCGCACGCATCGAGGAACTCGGCGGCCGGCCATTCGCGACGCTTGCCGGGCGGGCCGACGAGTCACGGGCCCGCCATCGCCTGGCCGACGCGGTCCGGGCCGCAGCCGGACGGTCGGCCATCGTGTGGGAGCGGAGTGCCGAGGTGGCGGCGCTGCTGGTGGCCGGTCCCCGGGACATTGGTTCGTGGGAGGCGCGGCCAGTCCGGCTGCTGGAAGCGGGCAGGCGGGTCGCCGCCGAGGCTCGACGGGCGCTGCCCGACGCGGTCGTGAGCATCGGCATCGGGCGCGCGGTGGACGATCCGATCGGCCTGGCCGGCAGCTTCGGCGAGGCGGGCCGCGCCCTGGAGGTCGGTCGCTGGTCGGGCGGCCCGGGACAGGTCACGACCTTCGATTCGCTGGGCCTCGACCGCCTGCTGGCGGGGATCGCGCCGGACAAGCTGCGTGGCTTCGTGGACTCGACGCTGGGGCCGCTGCTCGAGCGCGACCGCCGGCACCGCACGGACCTGTGCACCACGCTGGAGGTGTACCTCGCCACGCGCAACGGCGCGCTGGCCGCTCGCCAGCTGTACGTCCACTACAACACGCTCAAGAATCGCCTGGCGTTCATCGCGGAGCTGCTCGGTCCCGTCCTTGACGACCCGGAGCGCTCGCTCGCGCTCGCCGTCGCGTTGCACCTGCGCCGGCTGACGCCAGTCGGCTGACGCCAGTCGGCTGACGCCGGTCGGCTGACGCCAGTCGGCTGACGCCGGTCGGCTGACGCCGGTCGGCTGACGCCGCGCCCGATCCTGGGTCCGGTCGATGTGCGACAGTCGCGGTGATGCCGCTGCGCCGTGACTCGGTCCTGCCGCTCCTCGCCGCGGCCGTGTTCCTCACCGCGGGCGTCTTCGGGATCCGGCCGCTCATCTCCTACAAGGCGCTCGCGCTCGGTGCGACCCCGCTCGAGATCGGGCTGATCGCCTCGTCGTTCGCCATCCTGGGCCTGTTCGGCGCGGTGCCCGTGGGGCGGCTGACCGATCGCTTCGGGGGCCGCCTGCTCACGATCAGCGGCTGTCTCGTGGTCGCGGTCGTCCTTCTGCTCCTTGTCTTCGCGGACTCACTGCTCGCGCTCGGGGCAGCCCAGGCGGGCCTCGGGGCGGGGCAGCTCATGATGGCGATCGGCTCGCACACGGCCGTGACCAGCCGCGCCACGGGGCGGGCCCGCGACCATCGCATCGGCCTCTACGCGTCGGCGGCGTCGCTGGGCGTCGGCCTTGGTCCCATCGCCGCTGCGTTCATCGCCGGCGAGGACGTCGCGGGGCCGGGCGGCCAGGTCGCGTTCGTCTTCGGTGCGCTCCTTGCACTGCTCGCCGCCGGCTCGGCTGCACTGCTCGCGCCCGACCGCCCGGAGCGGCAGCCGGCTCACGCCGCCGCCGGTGGCCCGGCCACGTTCCTCGACACGCTGCGCTTGCCCGGCATGCGGCCCGCGATCGTGGCCAGCATCGTCGTGCTGGCCTCATGGGACATCATCGTTGCGTACATGCCCGTGCTGGGCGAGGAGCGCGGCGTCCCGCCGCAGTCGATCGGGTTGGCCGTCGGCGCCCTAGCGCTCGCGGGAATGGGCTCGCGAATGGTGCTGAGCCGGCTGGTCGCGTGGTTCGGCTACCCGCCGGTGCTGGTCGGGAGCATGGTCATCCCGGCCGTGATCCTGCCGGCGGTGCTCGTGGTGTCGGGCGACTTCGCGATGATCGTCGTGATGGCGCTGGCCGGCCTCGGCCTGGGGCTCGGTCAGCCGATCAGCATCGTGCTGGTGGCGGTGGCGGCCCCCCGGCGCAGCCTGGGTTACGCGATGAGCCTGCGGCTGGTCGGCAACCGCCTGGGACAGCTCACGATCCCTGCCGTCATCGGTGCAACCGCAGGCTCGGCCGGGGTGGCGGCGATCTTCCTCACGGTGGCAGGGATGCTCGGGTTCGGGGCCCTCGCCGTTGCCGTGGATCGACGGGCGCCGTGGGGCCGACGAGAGGCGGAGCCGCCGGCGGCCGATTCGGCGGTCCCGTAGCACGCGTGGGGCTCAGCCCTGGAGCGCCCCGATCGAGCGCCGACGCGTGACCAGCACCCACACGGGCAACAGCACGAGAGCGGCCGCGATGAGCCCCAGGGCGGTGTAGCTCGCCGCGGCGACCACGACGCCCGAGGTCAGCGAAGCGGCGGCAGCCGACGACCAGACCAGGGCGTCGGTGATGCCTTCCAGGCGGGTGCGCTTGGCCAGGTCGACGCCGCGGGCAAGGAGCGCCGAACCGGCCACGAACCCGAGGCTCCAGCCGAACCCGAGCAGGAACAGCGCCACGAACAGGATCGCGCCACCATCCGGCGGAGCGACCGCGGCCAGCACCCCGGAGAGGGCGAGGACCGCGAGCCCCGACAGGATGACGACCGGGCTCCCGAACCGGTCGGTGAGCCGGCCGGACAGCGGCGAGAGCCCGTACATCCCGATGACGTGCGCGCTGATGACCAGACCGACCGCGTCGAGGCCGTGGCCATGGGCGGTCATGTGGAGCGGTGTCATGGTCATGATCAGGACCATCACGACCTGGCCGACGAGCAGGGCGATGAGCGCCGCGAGCACCGTCGGGCGGCCGAGAAGGCTGGCGAGCGACGGCGTGTTGGCGCCGGCAATGGCCCGCGCCGTCCCATCGTCGCCCAGCGACGAAGGCAGTCCGCTCGCGGGTGTCCGCATCGCTTCGCGGACCGGTCCTGTCGCCGGTCCGCCCTCCCGCTGGCTCGGCTCGTCGGCCAACTGGTACGGGTCCGGGCGCAGCAGCACGAACGACAGCACGGCCGCTGCCCCCACGAACACGGCGAGCGCCGGCAGGCCGACCGCCGCCGCGACGGGGCCGGCCGGCCCGATCAGGTTGGGCCCGATCACCGCGCTGATCGTCGCCCCCCAGACCACGGTGGCGATGGCCGACGCCCGGCGGGCGACCGGGAACATATCGGCGGCCGTGTAGCGGGACAGCTGGTTGGAGCTGTTGCCGAAGCCGATCGCCAGGGTTCCCGCCAGCAGCAGCGGCAGCGAGCGGGTCACGATCGCGACGATCGCGACGGCGGCGCCGAGGACGGCAATCGTGTAGCCCGCGGTCAACCCGAAGCGGCGGCCGCGGCGGACCATGACCCACGACAGCAGGGCCGAGCCGACCGCCGAACCGAGCACCACGCTCGCGCCCGGCGCGCCGCTCAACGCCGAAGTACCCGCAAGGTCGTCGGCCACGATGGTGGATACTGTCCCGGCGGCGATGTTGCCGGTGCTCCCCAGCGCCACGCCCGCCAGCAGCGTCCAGACGGTCCGTCGCCGGGCCGCACGCAGGTCGGCGGTCCTCGGGTTCAGCACCCGCGCATCTTAGGGTGGCCCCGCAGCCGGGCGGACGTGCCGGCGTCGCGGGTGGAGGGCGGCAGCATCCCGGCCCCCCTCGTCTACCTGTCGGCCTGTCGGACTGGGCCGCGCTCTCGGGAACGCTCCCCGCAACTCAACGCCTTCCAGCTGTGGGCCCTGGCCCTCGTGGAAGCGCGGCTTGTCCGTGCGCCCAAGCGGATCACGTTGTTGGCGGCGCTCCGCCATCTTCTCGGGCCGCCTTCTCGGTGACGGTGACGAGCAGGATCCGGTCGGCCGGAGGATCAGGAGCGGTCCCGTCGTCGCCTCGACCGCCTCGCGCTGGGCCGGGTTGAAGTCGGCGAGGAGGCGCCCGGGATCGTTCACCGGGGAATCCTGGCGCCCGTTCAGGTCACCTGGGTTGGCACGGCGACCGGGGGCGGCGTCAGGCGGGTCGCGCGCCCGTCTTGCCGCCGGTTGGGTCGGGGCCGCTGCCGTTCCTGTCGCTCATCACTGCCCGCGATGGCAGGCGCCGCTGCGGCATCCCCGAGCGGCTGGAGCGGCGGCATTCGTGCGGGCGACGCATGATCGGCGGCGGTGGGGGACGCCCGACGGCCACTCAGCATCGCGTCCAGTGATACCTGAACCCGGCAGCTTGCGGGGGTCGTCACGCCCAGCGATGATCGGCCTGCCTGGCCGTTCCGTCCGGCGCCGGACAGCTCGGCGGCCGCCTGCCACGTTGTCAGCGAGTCGAACGCGCCTGGCTGAACCCCCAGCGGGACGAGTCGGCCGATCGGCCGGCCGCGGAGGCCCGCGATCGACCGTTCGGCCGGCGGTCAGTCCGCGGCGCCGACAGTCAGTCGGCGGACCGGCCCTCGGCCGGCCGTGAGTCAGCGGCCGGCAGCCCGAAGCGACTGGCCAGCAACTCCGCCGGAACCCCGCCGTCGTGGCCGGCCATTGTCGCCTCGGCGGCCATCCGGGCCGTCGCAGGCCCGGTCGAGATCCCCCAGCCGCCGTTGCCGGCCGCGACCACGAGGCCCTCGATGCCCGGGACCCGGCCGATGAGCGGTCGGCCGTCGAACGAGGTGGGACGAGGGCATGCCCGGACGCCTGCGATCTGCCGCTCGTCGAGCCAGGGCAGGTAGGGCCGGGCGTTGCGCACGAGCGTCCGCGAAAGGCGGTGCGGATCGGGCTCGTTCGCCGTGAACGTGCCGCCCAGGCCGGTCGGAGTGACCGGGCCGCCCGGAGGCTGGGGAGCCGGGTTGAGGGTGAACAGGAGGTCGGCATCGGGCACCTCCCGTCCGGGCGCAAGCTCGGTTGCCGGCGGCAGCGCCTCTGCGGAGGACAGCGGGTGGTGCAGGAGCAGAGGGGCGTCGGGGGTCACTTCCTCGAGGACGTGGCGCGGCGCGATCGGCAGCGCCAGCTCTGCGATGACGCCCCACATGGGCCGGATCGGACGCCAGGTTCCTGTCGAGTCGATCAGGCCGGGCGTCCAGAACCCGGCCGCCACGACAACCACCGCCGCCGGCCGGCGCTCCCCTGCGACCTCGACCCCGAGGGCCACCCCAGCCTCGATCCACGGTCTGGCCCGAACGCCGGTCACGATCGACGCCCCTCGGGCGCGCGCCAGGGCCGCGAAGGCGTGCGTCGCATCAGCTGGGCGCACGGGATAGCCGAGGGGCACTCGGAACGCGGTCAGGCCCGGGCCCAGCAGCGGCTCGGCGGCGATGGTCTGGGCTGGCTCCAGCACCTCCACGCGGAGGTCGGGCTGGGCGGTGGCCACGGCGGCGGCGACGCGTCGGACCAGGTCGCCGTCGGCGCTGACGGCCATGACGCCCATCGGCTCTGATGGAAGGCGGAACCCCGTCGCGTCGGCGATCGCGCGGTATGCCGAGACGGACGTGCGGTACAGGGCCACCAGGACGGGATCTGGCGGGCGCATGATCTGGCCGGCGTTCCGCCCCGACGCGGCAGCCGCCACGTCCGGCCCGGACTCGTAGAGGGTCACGCTGACCCCGGCGTCCGCCAGGAACGCGGCCGTGGCCGTGCCGATGATCCCGCCGCCGATGACTGCGACATCCGCGGGCCGCCGAGCGTTCACTCTCAGACGTGGTTCCGCACGCGCCGATGATGTCAGAGCAGCCGGGAAGCCATGCGTCGCCGGCGCCCGGACTCGCCTGCCCGAGCGCTACAGGCAGACCTCACGGATTCGTGAGTCGTGCGGGACGTGATCATCAATCCGGTTGGCATGAACCAGTCCAGCCGCGACGGGTGGGCGAGCGTGGTCTCTGACGGCGCGGTCGACGTGCCGGCCGCGGCGGTGCAGGTTCACGCGATCCCGAGCCCAGCCATGGCCCGCCCGACGATCGCCGCTTCATCGTTCGTCAGCGTTCGGAGCGGAAAGCGCATCGCACGTGACGGGAACCGGCCCTGCTGCCGGAGGCCCTCGTGGAGCGCAGCCCAGTGGCCCAGTGGGGAGATGGCCGCCGTGAACGGCTGCTCGATGTCACGCACGATCCGGATCGCCTCCGCCCGGTCACCGGCCGCGAGCGCCCGCTCGAAACCGAGCACGATCGCCGGCGCCAGCATCGCCAGCGCCACCGCGTAGGCCCGCTGGCCGAACTGGCGGCCGTGCAGAAACGATTCCATCGAGCCGCCGGTGACGACCTCGAACCGCCGGCCGGAGGCGCGGACGGCGGCCAGGAAGGCCGTCTGCTCGTAGAAGTCGCCAGCGTCGTTCTTCATGCCGATGATTTCGGGGATCTCAAGCAGCCGCCGGAACAGGTCCGCGCTCGGACCGCCCGCGGTGGCCCCGAAGGTCGCCCCGCCGAGCGCATAGGCCAGCAGCGGCAGCGGTCCGCCTGCGGCAAGCGTGCGATAGCGCTCCAGGACAACCGATTCGGCCGGCCGCAGTCGCCAGTCGACCTGGACCTTGATGACGTCGGCGCCGCTGCGTGCTGCCCGCTCAGCGAAGGCGAGGCACTGGTGAAGCGGCCAGTGGAACTGGGTGGACGCGACGAAGACCGCCCGGCCGCGCGTGACGTCGGCGATCGCCGCGGTGAGGTCGTCGATCTCGGCGTCACTCAGCGACAGGTAGTGGGACGTACCGAACGTGGTCCAGAACGCGCCGATGCCGGCCGTGATGAGGCCGTCGATCCAGCGCGCGGTGGCATCGAGGTCCAGTGACTGATCGTCACGGAAGGCCGGCATCACCGGCACCAGCGGGCCAGCGAGCCGATCGAGGAGGTCATCGCTCATGATCGGTCACACTACGGCTTCCGAACGCCGCAGGAGGTCCTCGAATTGCGCCTGTTCCGCCCCGCAATCCCCGAGATCGGCATCGAGCAGCTCGAGGCGCTCCGCGCCCAGGGCCGGGTTGCCGTCCTCGACGTGCGCGAGCCATGGGAGTACCGAGCCGGCCACGTGCCGGAGGTCATCCACATCCCGATGGGCCAGCTGGTGGTGCGCATGGGCGAACTGCCCCGCGACCGGCCGATCATGGTCATCTGCCAGTCCGGGCACCGCAGCCTGGGGGTCACGGAGTACCTGCAGGCGCAGGGGTTCGAGGGCGTCGCGTCGGTCGCCGGCGGGACCGGAGCGTGGGCCGACAGCGGACGCGAGATCGAGACCGGGGACTGACGCCGCCCGTGCCCGTCATCGCCCGCAACGCTGTACCGTGGAGCGGCCGAACACCGCACAGGTGCGGCAGATCGAGGATGGGATGACGAAGCACTCCCGGGTCGAGCGCGAGAAGCGTGCCGCCGAGACGGTCCGGGTCAAGGAGATCGAGAGCGCGTGGGTGCGCAGCCTCTCGCCCGAGACCGCCACGGCATTCTCGAACGCAGTCG
>VGPE01000088.1 GCA_016875645.1 Chloroflexota bacterium | reverse complement strand
TCGTACGGCGCCCACGTCGCGCTGACCGACGTGGACCTTCAACTCGCGGGCGGCACGATCACCGCGGTGGTCGGTGACAACGGGGCAGGGAAGTCCACCCTGCTGGGATGCCTCGCGGGCGTGAGTCGACACACGGGCCAGGTCATGATCGACGGGCGACCGCTCGCGCGTGTGCCGCCGGGCGCCGTCGCGTATCTGCCCCAGCGCGTTCGGCCGCCGGCCGAAACGACCGTCGGCGAGCTGCTCGGCCTCTTCCGCTCGCTGGCACGATCGGCCGAACCAGACGTGATCGCCCCGCCGCAGGGGTTCCTGGCCGAGTTCGAACGACCGCTGGCACACCTGTCGGGCGGCCAGGTCAGGCGGGTCTTCCTGGTGGCCGCGTTGATGGGGCGACCGGACCTGATCCTGCTCGACGAGCCGTTCGCCAATCTCGATGACGAAGGGCGGGCGATCGTCCTGCACATGATGAACGCGCATCGGGCCGCCGGAGCCGTTGTGGTGGTGGCGAGCCCGATCGCCGTGGAACTCCTCGCCGCCGCTGACCAGGTGGTGCGGCTAGTGTCCGGCCGTGTGAGCGAAATCAGCGGCGCCCGCGAGTGGCTGGGTCGCCTGCCCGTTGCGATCTGGGTCGCGCCCGACGCGACAGGCGTGCTCCCGGGTGACCTCGCGCAGCTGCCAGGGGTGACTGGCAGCGAAGAGGAAGCGGGCTGGCTTGTCCTGCAGTGCTCCGAGGCAGACGCGATCGGCCTGCTCCGCCGCCTGGACGAACGCGGGATCCCAGCCGATCGGCTCCGGCTGGCTGCGCCGGAGGCGTCGAGTTCACGCACCTCGTCGCCGGCGCGAGCCCTGTCGTGACCCCGGTTGCCATCCTTCACGCGCGGAGCCTGCTCCGGGGCAGAGCATCCACCGTTGCCCTCGTGGGCTTCGCGCTCGGAGCCGTCGTCGTCGTGCTCCTGGGCCTGACCTCGTTCCGGCAGCTGGGCCTGCGAACGATCGGGCCGGGCACGGCGGCCCTGCTCAACCTCTCGCTGCTCCTGCCCACGGCGCTGGCCATCGTCATGGCGGCCGGGACGGTGGCGAGTGGCCAGGAAAGCGGCTTCCTCGCGATGATCCGCGCTCGACGACTCCCCGCTTCGGCCGTGGTCGTCGGTCTGTGGCTGGCGGTCGTGACCGCTGCCTGCGTGACCCTAGCTGCCGGGTTTGGTGCCGCCTCGCTGGTCCTCGCGGGCAACGTCTCCGCCGAGGACCTGCTGGTGTTCGGCGCCCTGTTCGGGGATTCCGCCGCCGCAGTGGCCGCCTCGGCTTCGATCGGCATCCTGCTGGGCGTGCTGGTCAGGACGCGGCTTCAGGCCACGCTCCTGGCCCTCGGTGTCTGGTTCATCCTGGCCGTCGGGCTCGACCTGGTCATCATCGCCCTGGGGGTCTTCCTGGCTGCGGGAGAGCCGGCCCTGCTGGTCGCGGCGATCGCGAACCCAGTGCAATCGGCCCGTCTGCTCGGACTGCTCCTGCTCGATGCCGATGCGGCGGGTGTCGGGCCGCTCGCGACATACCTGGGCGCGCAGCTCGGTCCCACGGCCGCGCAGGCGCTGCTCGTCGGAACCCTTGCCGCTTGGACCGTGGTGCCGCTCGCGCTCGCCAGTCACGCGCTTCGGCGGCGAGACCTCTGAGCTGCGGGAACGTCGGACCGGCAGCGTCACGGTCGCCCCGCCGCAACCTGGGTCAGGAGGTGCCATCCGATCGGCGCGCCTCGGCTCGCCGGTCGGCGGCCTGGCGGGCGCGGAAGCGCGACTCGGCGCCTTCCCAGCCCGCGTCGATCGGCACGTCGCGCCCGTCGAGGTCCACCAGCAGCGGTGCATGGTCCGACGGGATCGGCACGCCCTTGCGCGCTTCGCGGTCGATCTCAGCCCAGGCCACCCGCTCGGCGACCGGCGGCGTCAGCAGCAAGTGGTCGATCCGCATGCCGTAGTTCTTGTGGAACATTCCCGCCCGGTAGTCCCACCACGTGTATCGCCCGGTTTCGGCGTGCACGCGGCGGTAGCCGTCGACGAGGCCGTGGGCAAGCAGGCGACCGAACGCGTCGCGTTCGGGCGGCGAGACATGCGTCCCGCCGTGGGCCCTGGCGGCGGCCCAGACGTCGGCGTCGGTCGGTGCCACGTTGAAGTCGCCCCCGATCACGGCCGGCTCCGCCACGGGCAGGCACTCCGCGACCCACCGCGCGAGCCGCTCGAACCAGGCCAGCTTGCCGACGTAGAAGGGCGACCCGACGACCCTGCCGTTGGGTGCGTAGATCGAGGTGAAGCGGATTCCACCGCAGACCGCGCTGACCATCCGCGCCTCGTCGAAGGGATTGAAGTCCTCCTCGTCGAGCGAGACAGCCGCGCCGGCCCCGCTGTCCCTGACCGGCCCGTCGCCGAAGTTCGTGATGACGTCTGAGGCGCCCAGGCGGGAGACGATCGCAACGCCGTTCCAGCGACCATCGCCGTGGTGGACCAGTTCGTAGCCGCGTGCCGTGAAGGGCATGAGCGGCACTTCCTGGTCGGTGAGCTTGGTCTCCTGCATCAGCAGCACGTCGGGCTGCGCGCGATCGAGCCACCACTCGACCTTCTCAAGCCGGGCCTTGAGCGAGTTCACGTTCCAGGTGGCGATCCGCATGTCCGACGCGCCCGGAACTCAGAACCGCCGCCCGCGCTGCCGCGCGAGATCGAAGGTCGCCGTGTCGGCGATCGCCATCACCGCCATGGTGCCGGCCTGGACCGGATCGGAGACGACGAGGTCCACCGCCTCGGTGATGGAGCCGACCATGTTGAGAGCGATGATCGGGATGCCGACCGCGCGCAGCTCGTTCGCGGCGCGAGTGATATCGCCGCCCATGATCGAGCCCGCGAGGACCAGGAGCCGCGCTCGCGGCAGGTCGGCCACCGCGCGCACGGCGGCCGCGATATTGGCTTCGCCCACCAGCGGGATCGTGTCCACGCTGATCCGCTCGCCGCGCAGGTTGTGGCGGTCCGCCTCGCTCACGGCGCCGAGGGCCACCTGGGCGACCTGGGCACCGCCGCCGATCACGATGACGCGCTTCCCGAAGATCCGGTCCAACGCCCGGGTGAGCCGATGCGCCTGCACGTCGGGGTCGTCGGCGAGGATGGACGCGAGCGTCCGCTCGTCGATGCCCTCGACCTCCAGCTCCACCTCGACGAGCGGCTCGTCGCCGTCGATCCGGCGGACCGTGGAGAGATGGCGCAGGGTGCCACCAGCGGCGGCGATGCGCGCCATGATCGCCCCGATCGCGCCCGGCCGATCGAAGTGCTCGAGACGGACCGCGGCCGTCTCCGGCTCGGCCGAGCGCCGTGGAGACATGGGTGGCGTCCCGGGCGGCCGGACGTCGCTCAGCGCCCGGGGTCCAATTGCGGCTTCGCGTCGGCGATCCCGCGCTGGACCAGGGCCAGGTCGGGCACGAGGCCGCCGGTCGGGTCGTGCTCCTCGTACGGCAGCTCGAGGGCCTCGAAGGCCGAGCGCGTCGCGGCGGGGTTGCTGGTGGTGAGCATGAGGGCACCGTCGGTGTCCTCGGCCACGCCCACGATGCCGGTGATGTTCACGTTGCGGTCCGCGAGCGCGGTCGCGACGCGCGCGAGGGAGCCCGGCCGATCATCGAGTTGAACCGTGAACCAGACCGTCACCCGGCACCTCCTCTGGCTGCCGATGGTACTCGCCGCCGACGCGCCGCCGCCCTATCCTCTCCGCCGTGCCCAAGCCCAGCGCAACCGGGGTCCAGCTGTTCGGCTACGAGGACTCACAGCCCACGCGCGCGGCGCTCCGCTTCTTCCGCGAACGGCGCGTTGACGTCCATTTCGTGGACCTCCGGCGGCGCGCCATCGCGCCCGGGGAACTCCGCCGCTTTGTCGAGCGCCTCGGCGTCGACGCACTCCTCGACCGCGAGGGAAAGGCGTACAGGGCCGCCAACCTCGGCTACCTCCGGCTCGACCACGACGAGAAGGTCGGCCGCCTGCTCGCCGACCCGCGCCTGCTCCGCCTGCCGCTGGTCCGTTTCGGGACACAGTTGACATCCGGGCCCGCTGAAGCGATCTGGAAGGAGTGGCTCAAGGCCACCCCTGACCGGTCCGGGGCCGGGCCTGCCATGCTATGAGCGACCCACCCGAGGACGACATGCGCGACTCCGATGACCCACTTCACGACGACGATCCGCAGGCGGACCTGAACCCCGGCGACACGGAACGCCCGCCGGACGCCTATGCCCCGGCCAGCCCGCGCTCACCGGCGAGTGAATCGGAGTGGCGGCGGAGCGGCCGCATCCTCGTCAAGCCGGAGGTCGCTGAACGCGCGATGCGCGGTGGGGTGGCAACCGAGGACGAACGCCTGCTGGAGCGGCCCAAGCGACCGGAGTTCCTCGACACGGACCCGTGGCGTGCCCTGCGGATCCTGTCCGAGTTCGTCGAGGGCTTCGACGCACTCGCGGCGATCGGCCCGGCCGTGTCCGTCTTCGGCTCGGCGCGAACCCCGGAGGGTCACCCGCACTACGAGCTCGCGCGCCAGATCGGCCGTGCGCTCGCGGAAAGCGGATACGCGGTGATCACCGGCGGCGGGCCCGGCACCATGGAAGCTGCCAACCGCGGATGCCAGGAGGGCGGCGGCCTCTCGGTCGGCTGCAATATCGAGCTGCCCCATGAGCAGGCCCTCAACGCCTATGTGGATCTCGGCGTCGCGTTCCGCTACTTCTTCGCCCGCAAGACGATGTTCGTGAAGTACGCCGACGCCTTCGTGATCCTGCCGGGCGGCTTCGGAACCCTCGACGAGCTGTTCGAGGCACTGACCCTGATCCAGACGGGCAAGATCCGTCACTTCCCGGTCATCCTGGTCGGAAGCGAGTACTGGCGCGGACTGCTGGACTGGATCCGGGACACGCTGCTCGCCTTCGGCGCGGTCGCGGCGCAGGACGTGGACCTCCTGCGCATGAGCGACGACCCCGACGAGGTGGTCCACATCGTCCGCCAATCCCGCCGCAGGAATGGCGCGCACGTGGCCTGACCGCGGGCGTCGCGGCCCGCGACGTCAGTCGGGGAGCGCGACCTCGATCTGGCCATCCACCACGCGAACGGCGTAGTAGCGGAACCGCCGCACCCGCGTGAGCCGGCGCGCCTCGGCCTTCTTGCCCGGCGCGTCGGGCTTCTCAGGCGAGCCCGGCGGGCTCCAGGTCGGGTGGTAGACCCCGTCGGGGTCCAGGCCGCCGGTCGTCGGCATCTGGGTCGGGTCGCCGCTCTCGAGATCGAAGCGCCCGTTATGCAGTGGGCACGCGACGATGCAGCCGTCGAGAGCGCCGATGCTCAGCGGCGCCGACATGTGCGGGCAGCGGTCGTCCACCGCGTAGATGCCACGAGTCGTGTGGGCGAGCAGCACGTCGAGGTCGCCGAAGCTGACGCGGCGCATCTCGCCCGGCGGCAGGTCGTCCACCGCCAGGACGGTTCGGAATGGCGCATCGGCGGCTCCGGCGGCGACCAGTCGCGGCGGGAACGCGGCAGGTCGGGCGCGCACGTCGTCAGTCATGCCGACGATGGTAGTCGTGCGCCCTGCAGGCGCCCCGCCGCTCGTCGCGGGACTCCGGCACGCCTCTTCCGCCCGCGACATGGGCAGGCCGCTGGTTGGCCTCCGCGGCGGCCGCGCGCCCTCCGGGCGCGGGCAAGTGCCGACAGCGGTGCCCTGACAGCGCGGCTGCCCGCTCCAGCCATCCGTAACGCCAGCGGCGCTTGTCTCCGCGCTCGGGCACCGTCAAGGGCCTCGCACCCTCCCGTTGTCGCGCGCGTTCACGCCCGGGGCGTGACCGGGCCCCGGTACGCTCTCTTGCGCGGCCCGTGGCGGCATCGAGGTGCCGCTGCAAACGCCCCTGGCGTGAACGCGACCGCGAAGCCTGCATCGACTCGTGGCCCGCGCTCCGGGTGGGTCGGCGTCCGGTGGCCGGCAGGGGTCGCTCTCGGCACGCGAGCAATCAGAAGGATCGGGAGTAGGTCATGCGACTGGCCTGGATGATCGAGCCCCAGCAGGGGCTCAGCTACGAAGAGCAGCTGGCGATCGCCAGGCGCGTCGAGGCGGCCGGCTTCGAGGCGCTCTTCCGCTCGGACCACTACCAGTCATTCCCGGGGCCTGCAGGCCTGCCCACGACCGACGCCTGGGCGGTGCTCGCGGGACTCGCTCGTGAGACCAGCCGGATCCACCTTGGCGCCCTGGTGTCGCCCGTCACGTTCCGCCTGCCGGGCAACATGGCCAAGGTGGCGATGACCGTCGACGAGATGAGCGGCGGCCGCGTCGAACTTGGCCTGGGAACGGGCTGGAACGAGGACGAGCATCGCCAGTACGGCTTCCCGTTCCCGCCGATGGCCGATCGCGCGGACATGCTCGAGGAGCAGCTGGAGATCGTGGCCGGGCTGTTCCACGGCCCCGATGGCTGGCGCTTCGACGGCCGCCACTACACGATCGGTGGCTCTCTGTTCCGATCCCGCCCGCCGGAGGGCCACCCTCGGATCATCGTGGGCGGGCGCGGCACGCCGCGCTCCACGCGCATCGCCGCCCGGTTCGCGGACGAGTTCAACATCACCAGCACGGAGCCCGAGAAGATCCGCGAGGTGTACGGCTGGCTCGACGATGCCTGCGCCGCGGCCGGCCGTGACCCGTGGGCGATCACGCGCTCGGCGATGATCGGGGTGCTGATCGGCCGTGACTCCAACGAGGTGGAGCGCCGCGCCGGCGACCTGCTGCGCCAGATCGGCCGTGGCGACGGACCTGACCGCTCGTGGTTCGAGGAACGCCGCCCGCGCTGGATCGCGGGCACGCCGGACGAGGCGCGCGAGGCGGTCGCGCGCTATGCCGCGGTGGGCGTGGAGCGGATCATGCTGCAGAGCCTCATTCCACGCGACCTCGAGATGATCGACCTGGCCGCCGAGGTGCTCATCGCGGAGGCGTGATGACCGCCGCCCGGCCGATCCGCCCGATCCGCCGCGGCGGCCCGTACCGGAACCACGCCCGGCCGACGAACCGCTCGAATGGCACGGGCCCGTACGTCCTGGAATCCAGCGTGTGACCCTCGTTGTCACCGACGAGCCAGGCCTCGCCCGGCTCCAGGTGGAGCAGCCCCTCGGGGATGGCGATGTGCCCGGAGCGGGCGGCCACCCGCTTGATCGCCAGCAGGTCCGTGTCGGGCTCATGGAACAGGACGACCGCGCCGGGCCGCGGCCAACCGCGTGACGTCGGGTCGACCAGCAGCCAATCGCCGGGCTGGATCGCCGGCGCCATCGAGTCCTCGACGACGGCCACGCGCCAGGTGCCGTGCCGGGCTCGCTCGAGGATCTTCACGCCGGAATCGGGAGGCCCCGCACGGGGCGGGGCCTCGAGCGTGTCGCCGGTGGGGCTGACGTCAGCCGGCCGCCAGCCGGGTTGCTGCAGGCCCACCCGTCTCGCGCCACATCATGTCGATCCTGTCGATCAGGTCGAGCAGCTTCTGGGCCTCGCCGAGGTCCACGGTCCGCTTCACGAGGCTGGCCTGCTTGGACGCCTTCCAGCAGACGTCGTGGAGGTCGGGGAAGCGGGCCACGTGCTCGGGCTTGAAGTAGTCGTGCCACATCACGTCGATGTGGTGCTTGGTCAACTCGGCACGCTCCTCCTTCACCGCCAGGCAGCGGGTCCGGAAGACGTCGTCGGTGGAGTCGTTGTACTTCTGGACGATCTTGTAACAGGACTCGGCCTCGATGCGCGCCTGCTGCGGGTCATACACGCCGCAGGGGATGTCGCAATGCGCGTGCGCGACCGCGCGCGGGGCGAGCCACCGGGTGACGCGGGACATGGCACTCCTTCGGGGCAGGGTGGAGTCGACACGACCGCTCGCGAGCGGGCTCCCGATCTGGGGTACCCATGAGTTTCGGAGCGGCGGCGGAGGCTGTCAAACGAGGCGCGCCGCGGCCTGGAGCGTCGTCTCGGATGCGGCGCGTTGCGGCCGTCGGGTACCATCGATGGCGCCATGGTCGGAGCCTTCTAGCGACGCTGGTCCCGCGGCCCGTGCCGCCTCCCCGCTGATCGGCCCCCTCGCCGATCGCCAGACCTCCCCGTCGCGCCCAGGAGTCTTCGCCATGTCCAAGCGCGCGCTCGCGCTTCCCGTCCTGCTCGCCGGCCTGCTGCTCGTGCCCTTCCCGGCCGCTGCCGGAAGCCCGCCGCCGATCCTGACCGACTCGATCGCACCCGGCGTCCTCGATGGCACCGAGGGATTCGGCACCAATACCGTGC
The DNA here is from genome assembly GCA_016875645.1 of Chloroflexota bacterium. Lineage (GTDB taxonomy): Bacteria > Chloroflexota > Limnocylindria > Limnocylindrales > CSP1-4 > VGPE01. Next base: position 1,656 of record VGPE01000088.1, on the reverse strand, counting down.
TGGTCGGGAAGGGCCGCTACGTCACCTACCTCGTCCGGACCAGCCCGAACCTGAAGGGCCGCAAGCTGGAGATCTGGACCGACACGGGGAAGGGCTGGACGAAGACCACCACCCGCCAGATCGCCGCCGACGGCACTGCACGGTTCCACCTGCGGATCACGGCGCGGACGGGCTTCTGGGCGAAGCTGCCCAAGTCCGGTTCCACCCCGGCGGCGGTGAGCCACGGCCGCGCCGCCGGCATCAGCCGTGACGGTCGGACTATCATCCGCCTGGCGTGCGACGAGTTCGCGCCGACCGGTTCCAGCACCCGGGTCGTGGTCAGCCGCCGCGCGCAGGGGACGCCGTCGGGGACGATCAGCCTGGTCGTCTGCTCGAGCGCGGACAAGGGCTACCGCTGGACGACGGCCGCCATCGACTCGCAGCACCTCGCCCAGGTGGGCCACACGATCGACGGCGCGGCAGCGACGGCCACCAGCGACACGTGGAGCTACCGGCTCACCGAAGCCGATCGAGGTCGCGTGACCCTCGTGCACAGCCAGCCGTGGCCGGGTGGCGAGAAGGCCGCCTGGACGGTGATGCTGACCGTTGAGCCGTAGGCCGGGCAGTCGCCCGGGGCAGTCGGCGGCGTCGCCGTGCACGATCGCCCGGAACAAGGGACCATCCATCCGACACCGACGACTCGGGAGGTCAGGTCGGTGACGGGGAGACGGTGAGCGAAGGACCTGGGGCAGGCGATCCCGACCACGAAGACGGAGCGACAGCACCGGCCGAGCCCGGGGTCGCTCCGCCGACCGACGCGCCGCCCGATGAGCCCGCTCCGCCGCCCGGAGTGGAGCGCCCGATCTTCGTTGTCGCGGCTCCGCAGCCCGACCCGGTCGCGCCCGCGGAGGGGCCGCTGTTCATCGTTCCGGCCGCCCAGCCGGCCCTCGACGAGCCGGCGCCAACGATCGAGCCGCCACAGCCGCCGCCTCCGCCACAGCCGGCCGAACCGGCAGTTCCACTCGAACGTCCACCCGACGAGCCGGCGCCCGCGGAACCGGGTCAGCCGGCCACTGCACCGACCTGGTCGCCGTCGACCCCGCCACAGGACACAGGGGAGGCGCCGGAGCGGCCGCGCCGCCGCTGGCGCCCGGGCTGTTTCACAATCCTGCTGGTCCTGCTGGCCGCGCTGATAGGCGGCGGGATCTACGCGTACCAGTCCCGGCTCGTCACGCCGCGGCTTGTGCTGGACGCCGTCGGGCTGGGGGCTGCCGAGGTGGAGTTCCTGAACCTCCGCGACGACACGCTCCGGGCAGACCTCGCGCCCGCATCGGTGGCGGACGCCGTGCCGGCAGGGCTGCGTCTCGCGCCCTACGAGGTGCGGACCTATCGCGCCGTCCGGCCGACGCGGCTCGCCATCACGCTGGTCGGCGAAGATGGGATGAGCCTTGGGACGTGCACGCTGGACCTGCGGTCGAGGGACCGGTACCAGCTTGTCGCGCTGCCAACTGCGGCACTCGTTCGCCACGTGGGTCAGGCACCCGGGTCGGGACGCAACCTCCTGTTCGCCGAGTCGGGGTTCTGCCGATGATCCGTGGCGGGATCGGGGCGGGGCTGCCTCGCGCCCTGGTCGCGGCTCTCGCGGCGGCCGCCATTGTGGCCGGTTGCAGCCCGTCG
>VGPE01000087.1 GCA_016875645.1 Chloroflexota bacterium | reverse complement strand
CCCGGCGTCCACGTCAACACCAATGCTGTTTCGGCCCCACTTCGCTGCCGCGACGTTGGTTGTGCCGGTTCCCGTGAACGGATCCAGTACCACGTCCCCGACGAAGCTGAACATCCGGATCAGTCGCTCTGCAAGCTCGACTGGGAAGGGCGCTGGGTGGCTCCTGGTGGAGGCGCCGGTGATCCCTGACCAGATCTGTTGGAACCAGACGCGATGGTTCGCGTCCGAGATCAGGCTGATCAGCCGCGTGTCGACCGAAGGGCTGCGGTAGCCGCCGGGCTTGCGCAGCATCAGCAGGTACTCGATGTCGTTCTTGATGACGGCGTTGGGCTCGTATGGCTTCCCCAGGAAGCCGGCACCGTTTCCGTTCGCCTCGAAGACGGCATTTGCGATCTTGTGCCAGATGATCGGCGCGAGGCCGTCGAAGCCGATTCGTCGGCAGTGCTCCGAGATCGATGAGTGGAGCGGCACAACGACGTGCCGACCCTTGTTCTTCCGCCGAGACAGGCAAACGTCGCCGACCACGCAGACGAGCCTGCCCCCCCGGCACGAGGATGCGCAGGCACTCCGCCCAGACCCGATCGAGATCTCGAAGGAACGCTTCGTAGTCCTCAATGTGGCCCAACTGGCCCTCGACATCGTTGTAGTCCTTGAGCGTCCAATAGGGTGGCGATGTGACGACGAGGTGCACGCTGTTGGTCGGGATGTGGCTCAGATCGCGCGCGTCTCCCAGGACCAGGCTGTGGGATGTTGAGATTCCGCGAACCGCCTCCTCGGTGGCCGCAGCAGCCTTTGGATCCTTGGCCAGTCGCGGCAAGTCCGTCTGCGGGTCAGTCAGTTCGCCGACGACCTCTCGCACCTGCGCAGCGGCTTCCGCGATATTCATGTCCCCTCCTCGGGTCACGCTTGAAAGAGGCGAGACTCGAGCATGAACCACGCCGGTGCCAGCTAGGTTGACACCGGCGCGAAAGCTCCAGCTACTTCTTCTTGGACTTGCTCGGTCGCTGGCTGAGGGCGCTCCCGGCCGCGGTCTTGGAAGCCTTGCTGGTTCGACCGTCCCGCAGCACCTTCGACGCCGCGGAGGCCGCCTTCTTGCTTGTCACCTTGCCCTTCGCCAACCTAATCACCTCGTTCCGGTTGCCGTCGCTCCCAGATCACGAGCAGCCGCTCGTGCTGCCGCAGTTGAGGCACTTGTAGCAGCTGCCGTTGCGGACCATGATCGAGCCGCATTCGGCGCAGCTGGGTGCGTCCTCCTGGATCTTGAAGGCGGTCGGGCGGCCCAGCGACAGGCTGATCGCGGAGGCGGCGCCGTTGGTCTTGCCGTTGCCGTTCACATGGCCGTTGCCGTTGGCGTGGCCATTCTTCACGGGCTCGACCACGGGCAGCGGCGTGGAGACGGAGATGGTTCCGGACGGCGCGTCGGTGGCCGGGGTTGAGTCAGGAGCCTCGGCCGCGAGGGGGGATTCCGCGGTCGAGGCCCCCGACCCCTGGACAGGCGTGGCGGGAGCGGGAGAGTCAAGCGAGATACCGGCGCGCGGCGCAGAGGCGGCGGGGACCGGCCCTGCGGAGGACGCCATCGACAGCGACATGGGCTGGCCCAGGACGAAGCCGCCAGCGGGCGGCTCGTCGACGAGCGCGTTGCGATCGATCAGGCCGAGGCCGGCCTTCTCTTCGGGGGCGAGGAAGCGCGAGCCGAGCCAGCGGAAGATGTAGTCGACCAGCGATTTCGCGATGGGGATCTCGGGGTTGGCGGTGAAGCCGGCCGGCTCGAACCGGACGTGTGCGAACTTGTTGACGAGATCGCGCAGTGGCACGCCGTACTGGAGTGCCAGCGAGATCGAGGTGGCGAGGGTGTCCATCAGGCCCGACACCGTCGAGCCTTCCTTGGCCATCTTCAGGAAGATCTCGCCGGGCTGGCCGTCCGGGTAGAGGCCGACGGTGATGTAGCCCTCGTGACCGTTGATGTCGAACTTGTGCGTCAGCGCCGAGCGCTCGACCGGCAGGCGGCGGCGGTAGGGCTTGGGCTCACCTCCCAATCCCACGTCCGCCGCCGCAGCCGCCGTCGGGATAGACGCGTCCGCACCGGAATCCTTCTTCTTGCCGGTCGAGAGCGGCTGGCTGCGCTTGCTGCCGTCGCGGTAGATCGCGATGGCCTTGAGGCCCAGGCGCCAGCCCTCGAGATAGACCTGCTCGATGTCCGCCTCGGTGGCGGATTCGGGCATGTTGACGGTCTTGCTGATCGCGCCCGACAGGAACGGCTGGACAGCCGCCATCATCCGGACGTGGCCCATGTAGTGGATGGACCGCTCGCCGTTCACCGGCTTGAACGCGCAGTCGAAGACGGACAGGTGCTCCGGCTTGAGGCCCGGCGCGCCCTCGATGGTCTCGCGCTCGTTGACGTAGGCGACGATCGCCTCGACCTCGTCGGGCGTGTAGCCGAGCTTGCGCAGGGCGCCGGGCACGGTCTGGTTGACGATCTTGAGGTAGCCCTCGCCGACCAGCTTCTTGTACTTGATGAGGGCGATGTCGGGCTCGATGCCGGTGGTGTCGCAGTCCATCATGAATGCGATGGTGCCGGTGGGCGCGAGCACGCTGACCTGTGCATTCCGGTAGCCGTGCGCCCTACCGAGCTCGAGGGCCTCGTCCCAGGTCTGGCGTGAGGCAGCGAGCAGGTCCGCTGGAACGGCGTGGGTGGCAGGGATCTGGTACGCCGCGTCGCGGTGCTTGCCGATGACGCGGATGAACGAGCTCTCGTTCTGCGGGTAGTCCGCGAACGGGCCGCCATGGTCGCGCGCAATGACCGCGCTCTGCCGGTAGCCCTCGCCGGTCATGATCGCCGTGAGTGCCGCCGCGTACGAGCGGCCCGCGTCGGAGTCGTAGGCAAGGCCGCGGCTCATCAGCAGGGCGCCGAGGTTGGCGTAGCCCATGCCGAGCGGGCGGAAGCGGTGGGAATTCTCCTCGATCCGCGGCGTTGGGTAGGACGCGTTGTCGACCACGATCTCCTGCGCCGTGAGGGTGACACGGGCCGCGAATCGGTACCCCTCGGCGTCGAACTCACCGTCGTCCTTGACGAACTTCATCAGGTTGAGCGACGCGAGGTTGCACGCGGTGTCGTTGAGGAACATGTACTCCGAGCACGGATTGCTGGCGTAGATCCGGTCCGTGTTCGCCGACGTGTGCCAGTCGTTGATCGTGGTGTCGTACTGGATGCCCGGGTCGCCGCAGATCCAGGCCGCGGCGGCCATCCGGTTGAGGATCTGGCGCGCCGGGTACGTGCCGGCCGGTTCGCCCGTGGTGACCTCGTGGGTGGTCCAGTCCTGGTTGCGCTCGACGGCGCGCATGAAGTCGTCGGTGACGCGGACGCTGTGGTTCGCGTTCTGGAAGAAGACGCTGCCGTAGGCCTCGCCCGTGAAGGAGGCGTCGTAGCCGGCCTCAATGAGGGCCCAGGCCTTGCGCTCCTCGTTCGCCTTGGAGTCGATGAAGTCGAGGACGTCCGGGTGGTCTGCGTCGAGGATGACCATCTTCGCCGCTCGGCGGGTCTTGCCGCCTGACTTGATCACGCCCGCGAACGCGTCGTAGCCGCGCATGAAGCTGACCGGGCCCGAGGCGATGCCGCCGCCCGACATCCGCGCCTTGCTGGAGCGGATGGTCGAGAGGTTGACACCGGCGCCCGAGCCGTACTTGAACAGCATGGCCTCGGTCTTGGCGAGGTCCATGATCGAGGACATGGTGTCCTGCACCGAGTTGATGAAGCACGCGCTGCACTGCGGCTTCTCCTCGATGCCCACGTTGAACCAGACCGGCGAGTTGAAGGCCATCTTCTGGTGGACCAGCAGGTGCGTCAGCTCAGCCTGGAACGTGCGCAGATCCTCGTCGCTCGCGAAGTAGCGGGCGCTCTCGGCCCAGGCGGCGATCGTGTTGACGACCCGGTCGATCAGCTGGCGCACCGAGTGCTCGCGCTCCGGGGTGCCGACGTGGCCGCGGAAGTATTTGCTGACCACGACATTGGTCGCGAGCTGGCTCCAGAACGCGGGGACCTCCACGTCCTCCTGCTCGAAGACGGTCTTGCCCGACTCGCTGGCGATATTCGCCGTACGGAACTCCCAGGTGATCTCGTCGTACGGGTGTACACCGGGGCGCGTCCAGCGGCGCTCGAAGGTGAGACCGGGCGCGCGTTCGCCAACGTCGGTGTAGCCGTCGAATGAAACGCCCCACGGCCCGCGATGGCGCGAGCCGGTGATTGCGGCCTTGGCCACGGTCACGACCTCCCCCGCGAGGATGTCGGCGGGACCCTGGGCACCGTCATCCGACGCGGTCAATCCCGACGGAGTCGATGTCGCGTTGTCCATCACCGGGACTGCCTCGCCTGTGGACCGGGTCATCGCTGGGTTCTCCTGGATCGGATGCCGAGATCGAGCGGATGTCGTTCGGCCGGGCCTGGATGGGCGGAGCGGGCGACTGGGGGCTTCGCTGGCGTCCGCGCGGGCCCGAGTACGCCGGTGTCCCGCTGCGGCCGTCTGACGATGAGAGCCGGGGCCCGAGTCGTGTGCCCTGCGGCTCGGGGTTCCCGGTTCAACGGGCCGGCCACCTGGTGCCGGCCTTATGTGGTGCGCCTCCCGGGAGGCGGGTTCGGCGCCGCTCGTAGCTGCGACGCCCGTTCGCAATCTGTCCTCCCGCAGGTCGATGGGACGCGGCCGGGCCGGCTGATGCGGCCGTCTGGTGCTGGGCTGATGCGGCCTGGTTCGATCCGTCGGGTGACTGGGGAAGTATCCCGCGGGGGGAGCCTGGAGTCAAGCCTGAATCACAAGATGTTGTGGTGCGATCGGCGCCCACACCGCTACATGTTGGGACGAAGGGCCTCGTGGGGACCGGGCCGTGGATTTCTCGACGGCCGCTGTGGAAGAATCCGGGCGGGGTCGTGGACGAGCTGTGGATCCTCGGATGCCGGGCGCCCGTGGCGCGCCGCGAGCGCCGCCCGATGGTAGCGCAGACAGAACGGATGTTCTCGTCCGGCCGCCGGTGTCCGCGCTGCCCGAGGTGTCGCAGGGCGAGCGCAGCCTCCGCGGATGCGCTGACGAGCATCAGACGAGCGTCCCCTGGACCTGCGGGTTTCTGCACGGCTGGCGCAGCCGATGAGGGCAGGGCACCGCGGTACGCTAGCGGGCCATGATGCGCCGCGGGATTCCACGACCGGGCACTCGCGTGGGCGCATTCGCGCTCGCAGCCGTGGCCGCGCTGACGCTGCTGGCGGCCACCCAGCCCGCGCCGCCGGCAGGGCCGCCGTTCCCCGAGCCGGTGACGGGCCAGCGCGTCTACGACTTCGCGGGCGCTCTGAGGCCCGCGACCGAGCAGCGGGCCCAGGCCACCGCCGAGGCCATCGAGACGCGGACCGGCGCCCAGGTCGTGGTGTTCACGCAGCTCAAGCCGGGGGCGACGCAGGGCCAGACCGAGGACGACGCGATCGCGCTGATCGACCAGTGGGGGATCGGGCGACGCGGCTTCGATGACGGCCTGGTCATCTTCTACAACCTCGATGAGTCGCTGGCGCACGGCCAGGTGCAGCTCTACGCGGCGCCGGGCTTTCGCGCCACCTTCCTCACCAACGAGGAGCGGCAGGCGATCTTCGAGAACGACATGCTGCCGCTCCTGCGCGTCGGCGACCTGGACGGAGCGACCTTGGCCGCGCTCGCGAAGGTCGACACGGCGGCGACGCCAGAGAACGCCCAGCGGCTCCGGTTCGGGCGCCAGGTCGACGCGCTGCTGGGCCTCGTGGGAGCGCCGCTCGCGTTCATCGTCCTGTTCGGCTGGGCCGCATTCCACTGGGTCCGCTTCGGGCGCGACCCCGAGTACATCGACGACTCGTCCATCTATGCCGCCGGCCCACCGGCGGAACTGACACCGGCGGCCGCCGCGCTGGTTCTGGACGGCTGGCCCTCGCGCCGCGCCCTGACTGCCGCGATGCTCGACCTTGCGGCACGCGGGGAATTCGTCTTCCGCGAGCACCCCCAGGGGAGCTACGGCTCGGTCGGGGTTCGCCTTGGATCGGGGGCGATCGACGATCGCCAGCGCGTGATCAACCAGCACCGACCGCTCGGCAAGGCCGAGAGAGCCGCCCTCGAGCAGATCCGGATGCTCGGGCTCGAGGACGACGACCGGTACATCGATCCGAAGGCCCTGCGCAGGTTCGGGAGCATCACCGTGCGCTTCGACCACCTGCTCGAGCAGGCCGCCGTGGACAACGGCTGGTTCACGGACCGGCCGCGCAGGGTGCGCAACCACTGGTTCAAGCGCGGCGCGCAGGAGATCCTGCTGGCGGTCGTCGTGCTGCTGATCGCCGCCGTCCTGCCCAGCGGAGGCCTGACGCTGCTGGGCGCGTCCATCCTGCTCGCGGCCATTGCCACAGTCATCCTGGCCCCGAAGATGCCGGCCCGCACACTGCCCGGCGCGATGATCCGGGCGATGCTGGCGGCCTACCGCCGGACGCTCGCCGCAACGATGGCCGGCGCGCGATCGATGAACCAGGTGGTGGACGAGGCGCGCCTGCCCTGGCTCGAGACGCCCGACCAGGCCGTCGTGTGGGGCACCGCGGTGGGGCTCCAACCGGAGATCGAAGCCGTGCTCGGACGGAGTCTCGAGGACCTGGAGGCCGGCCGGGCCAGTCCCGCCAGCACGTACCTCCCCGGCTGGTACTACTCCAATGGCGCGCTGGCCATCAGCGGCGCGGCGGGTGGCGCAGGTCCGGCCCCGAGCGGGGGCATCGGGTCGCCGGTCGCCGGGCTGCTCTCGAGCTCGGCCCTGCCCGCCTTCGGCGGCATGTTCGCCGCCCTGGGCACCATCGGCGACACGCTCGTGACGACCTCGAGCGGAGGCTCCAGTGCCGGGTCCAGCAGCAGCTCGAGCAGCTTCGGCGGCGGCAGCTCAGGCGGGGGCGGGGGAGGCGCGGGCGGCGGTTTCTGAGCTGGTCGCAGGCGCCGACCGACCTCTCGGAGGCGACTCCTCGCCCGTCGCGGCGGGGATGGCCCAGAGCATCACCCCGGACGCGCTCTCCGGGCGAGCGACTACAGGCCGCTGTACGCGTGCAGCCCGCTGAACCAGAGGCTGCCCGAATACGTGACCAGGACCATGCCGAAGCCGACCACCAGCAGCAGCGCCGCCGGCCGGCCGGCCCACGCGCGCTGGTTGCGCGCATGCAGGTAGACGGCGTAGACGAGCCACGTGACCAGCGACGCTGTCTCCTTCGGATCCCAGCCCCAGTACCTGCTCCACGCGATGGAGGCCCACCAGGAGCCCAGGATGATCATCGTGGCGAAGATCGGGAAACCGATGATGACCGCCCGGTAGGCGACCTGGTCCAGGACCTTGTGGGACGGCAGCCACGCTAACCGGTCGCCGCGGCCCTGGACGAGATACCCGATGCCGGCCGCAAACGATGTCGCGAAGATCCCGTAGGCGATGGTCGCGAGGCCCACGTGGAGCGTGAGCAGCGGACGATTCTCGAGAGCGGGCACCAGCGGCTCGATCTCGTTGGGGAGCGTCATCGCGTAGACCAGCAGGGCCATCGCGACCGCGAGTGGGACGAACCCGATGGAGCGGATCTCGTAGCGGCGGGCGAGGAGTGCGTAGCAGAGTGCGATCGTCGTCGCGAACGCGACGCTGAACTCGAAGAGGTTGCCCCATGGGCCACGCCCGACGATCACTCCGCGCAGGGCCAGCGAGAGGCCGAGAAGCACGATCGCGGTCCAAGTGAAGCCGATCGCAAACGGACGCGCGGCCGTGCCGAGTTCGGGGCCCTGCGAGCGCGCCGCCTCGCGTTCCACGAAGGAGCCCGTGACGATCCCGGCGTAGGCCGGAGCTCCGAGGGCGGGCGATGTGCGGACCGCGAGCCGTGCGGCGAGCCGGCCGTTCGCGAGCAGCACGGCATGGGCGACATGCGCAGCGAATCCCACGGCGAGCGCGATCCCGCCGGCGTAGAGGAGGATCAGCGAGCCGCTGGCCATGGGTGGTCCCGGCGGTCGGGCGCCAGGGGCCTCAGGCGATCGCGGCGCCGCCGGGCGGCGGGCCGATCGGGGCGAGGAGGCGCGCTCGCGGCTCCACCTTGAGGACGAGGCCGCAATTGCCGCAGGTGTCGATGTCGGCCCCGCGCCCGATGCCGCACATCGGACAGATCACCGAGAGGTCCTCGCCGGCGTCGCCGCGTGTCCTGCCGGGCGGGTAGATGAGCCCGCGGCTTGCGGAATACGGGAGCCCGCGGGGGTACATCGGCTGGCCGTCGTCGCCGAGGAGGACCCGGGTGGGGCCGTCCTCGTAGCTCACCCTGGCGCGCGGCTTGCGCAGGAAGTACCAGGTCCAGGCCAGCAGACCGAGCGTCAGCAGCGGCCCGAGGACCCCAAGGACGAGGAAGAGCGGCAGCAGGTTGATGAGGGCGCCCCAGTCCGGCACCACCAGCTTCTCGATCAACTGGAGGAGCCCGGTCCAGAGGTTCTCGATGTGGCCTTCCACGCCCTGCATTGCCGGCGATTGTAAACGCGGCGGCGACGGTGGGTGGGCGGTCCAGGGGACCTTCCGCGATGCCCGTCAGTGCATCTGGTGGCCGGCGATGCGCTGAGGGGCATCACCAGGGACACCCGGCGAACGAGGACACCCCACCGTCAGCGGTCAGCCCGGGGCGCGGCCGGAGCGCGGGAGCCGGCAGGGATTGCCAACCTTCCTGGTCGCGCCACGACCGGGCCGCCAGCCTCGGCGGTCCTCATCGTCGCCGCCGGACGGCGGGCCCTCGCCGGCCGCCGGCAGCGGCGGACGCGGACGTCCGACCGACGGCGATTCCAGCTTCGAAGATGCGAGGCGCGCCATGAGCCACTCCGTACGAGCGGTGCGCCCGCCAGCCCGCCGGACGCGCGCTCGCCCAGTTCCGCGTCGTCCGTCACGACCAGGAGCGTGACGGGATGCTCTGCGTCGGCCACGAGGCGCGCGATCACCGAGTCCGCGGAGACGCGGCCGCTGTAGCGCACCGTGACGCCCGACGCAATCCGCGTGTCACGGACGCCGCGTTCCTGGGGCCCGTCGAGGATCAGCTCGATCCGGACGGCAGGCTCGATCACGCCACGCAGGCGGCCGATCAGCGTGGTCGCCGACGCGGGGGTCGGACCCCGGCGCAGTGCGTGGAGCAGGTTCGTCCCGTCGATCAGGAGGCGCTCGGTGTCGGCGAGGGGGCTTCGGGCGGGCGGCATCCGGGGCATCATGCGCCGATGCTGCTGCTCGTGGATCTTGACGGGGTCGTCTACCGGGGAACTGCGCCCGTTCCGGGTGTCGCGGAACTGCTCGCTGCCCGCGTGGCGCTCGGCGACGACGTCGTCTATGTCACCAACAACTCCATGTTCTATCGGACGGCCTACGTGACGCGACTGGCCGAGATGGGCGCGCCGGTCTCGGCCGACCGCGTGGTCAGCTCCGGCCGCGCGACGGCGTTGTACCTGCGGGAGCATGAGCCGGGCATCCGGCGCGCCCTGGTTCTGGGCGCCAGTGGCCTCGAGCGCGAGATGCGCGACGTGGGCCTGGACGTCATCACAGCAGCGCACGCCGCCACGCGCATGAGCCGGGAGGGCATTGATGGGACCGACGCGGCGGGTCGGCCGGACGCGGTGATCTGCGGCCTCGACCCGCAGTTGACCTACGCCCGCCTCGCCGTGGCCGCGGATGCGGTGCGCGCGGGGGCCCGGTTCATCGCCACGAACCGCGACCCGACCTACCCTACGGAGCGTGGCTTCCAGCCCGGCGCGGGCACGGTCGTCGCAGCCGTCGAAGTGGCGTCGGGCACGGTGCCGCTCACCATCGGCAAGCCGGGTCCGCTGCTTCTCGAAGAGGCGGCTCGTGCTGTGGGCCGCGGCGCGCGCGAGGCGGTGATGATCGGCGATGCGATGTCCGACATCGCAGCTGCGCACGCCGTCGGCTGCCGCAGCGTCCTGATGCTGACCGGAGTCACCACGCGCGAACGACTCGCGCGAGTCGCGGCGGCCGAGCACCCGACCGCGGTCGCGGCGGACGCCGCGGAGCTCGGGCGGATCCTTCAGGAACTGGAGACGTCGCCGGCCGGCGAGGGCTGACCGGGGCCGGTGGCGAGCCCGGAGAT
>VGPE01000086.1 GCA_016875645.1 Chloroflexota bacterium | reverse complement strand
GATCGCTCGCTGCCGGTCATCAAGATCGCCCAGCTCCGCTCCGGGGACACGAGGTACGCCGACCGTGCGAGCGCTGATCTTCCCGCCGACTACGTCGTCCGCGACGGTGACGTGCTGTTCTCCTGGTCTGGTTCGCTCGAATGCGTCCTCTGGGCTGGGGGCAAGGGGGCGCTGAATCAACATCTGTTCAAGGTGACGTCGGCCGACTTTCCAAAGTGGTTTTACTACCTCTGGATCCACCAGCACCTGGCGGACTTCAGGGAGATCGCCGCCGGCAAAGCCACGACGATGGGGCACATCCAGCGACATCACCTCGCTGACGCCAAGGTGAGCATTCCGCCGCCAGCAGTGCTGGCATCGGCCGACCGCGTCCTTGGCCCGATGATCGAGCAGATCTGCCTGCGACGAGTCGAGGCGCGTACGCTCGCGGACATCCGCGACGCGCTACTGCCCCGCCTCCTCTCGGGCGAGCTCACCCCATGACCACGACGCCGGAGCAGGTTGACCTCCGGTGTCGGGCGCGGGCTGCATAGGATCACGACGTGTCCATGCTCATCACCACAACAGCAACACGGCCTTTCGAGTCGCTGAGCCCGTCGCAGTTCGAGGCCGTGGTTCGGCAGGTTCTCGGACGCCTCGACGGCGTCGAATGGGAGACCATGCCCGACCCGATCGGGCATCTCGGCTCGGACGATGGACAAGACATTCGGGCGACGCAGTTGGCGCGCGGACCGAAGCGCGTGACGCGGCGCGAGTGGCTGGTCCAGGTCAAGCGCTACGAGAAGATCCACCCGAAGGACCTCGAGAAGATCGTCGACAAGGCGATCGCGGCGGGCTCCAAGGCGCCCTATGCGCTCGTCGTGGCCGTGCCCTGCGACGCAACCAAGCGGAGCTTTGACGCGTTTAGGGACCGAGCGAAGGCTCGGGGCGTGAAGAGACCCGAGCTCTGGACACGCGAGAAGCTGAACGACGCGCTCAACGATCCGAGGAACGCGAAGACGGCGAGCTTCTACTTCGGTGACGGCAGCGCCATCCCCGGCACGGTGCCACTGCCGATCGCGCTTGACCGGAGCGGCGGGCGCGATGCGCCCCTGCTCGGGCGGGAGGATGAGGTGGAAGCCCTCCTGGGGGCCACTGGCGACGTCCTCATCGTTGGGCCGGCGGGATCGGGCAAGAGCCGCCTCGCCGCCGAGATCCCGGGCCGGCGCTTCCTGACCCTCAAGGCCGAGGCGAACGACGTGGCGGAGAGCCTTCGCCTGGACCAGCCCACCCACGTCGTGCTCGACGACGCGGGGCTAGACCTTGCTCGGCTCGACATGCTTCTCGAGCTCCGGCAGCAGGGACATGCGTTCGCGATCGTCGCGACGACCTGGGCGGAGACGGCGGATGACGTCCGCGCGCGACTCCCGAGCGCCGTCCGCATCGACATCTCGCTCCTGGAACGCAGCGAGATGGACGAGACCCTGAAGGCCACCGGGATCGGCAACTACTACCTCCGCGCTGGATCCTGGATCTCGCGGAGGGAAGGCCGGGCTGGGCGGTCGGCTTGGCGGACCTTGCCAAAGGCGGTCGGATCCCGGACGTTCTATCGGGGCGAGCGTTGATCGAAGGGATCGGCCCGTACCTGCATCGGCTGAACCCCGCGGGCGGCGACAGGGTGATGGCGTTGCTGGGGGTGCTCGCCGCGCTCGGTCCGCTCCCGGAGAGTGAGTTGGGTGGCGTCGACGCCTTTCTTGGCATCGGGCGTCTCGAGCGCCTTGCTCTACTGCGGGAAGCTGCGGCGGTGGGCACGGTTGAGCTGCGCGGCGGCGCTCTCGGGGTCGCCCCGAGGGCCGTGCGGCCCGCGCTCATGGCTCACGCCTTCTTCGACGGCATCTCACGACTGCCATTTGGCGATCTCCTCGCGGCCTTCCCGAATCGCACATCCGAGATTGTCATGCGCGTCATCGAAGCGGCTCATGCGGGATCGACCGCGGCCCGAGCCGAGGTCGACCGCCTGCTGCCCGACTTGAGTGTGCTCTTCAACTGGGGTGGCCTGGCCATGCTCGAGGCCTTCGCGACGATTGACGAGGAAGCGGCGCAGCGCGCTCTCCGTGAGACCGCGGGATTGGACGCCTCACATGAGGCACGCCGCCGAGTCCTGACCGCCACCACTCGCCAGTTCCTGAGCGCCGAGGCCATAGGCCCGTTGCTCTCGGCCGCCATCGGCGACGGTCGAGCGGAGCACTCCGCGCCCGATCACCCGGTCCGGATCCTCGGCGAGATCGGGCGGCAAATCGACCCGCATGGCCGAACGACGTTCGAGTTGCGCGCTCGCGTGCTTGCGGCAGCGAACGCATGGCTCGAGGCGGAGCCGACGCCCGCACGTCAGGAGATCTGGGCGAGGGTTGCCGCACATCAGCTCGATCCGCACGTGGATGGCGCGTACTCCGACACCGGCTCGCCGATGACCCTTCATCTCGCCTACGGGTTCGAGAACGAGGCGCACATCCGAGCCATTGGGGATGAACTGTGGCCAGAAGTGCAGGCACGGCTGCCCCTGCTCGAGACGCGCGCGCTCGTACTCCTGTCCGCGGCCGTCCGTGAGCTCGGTGAGGTCAAGCGAGGTTTTGCAGCGCGAGTCGATGCCGTCCCAACGCCGGAGATGTCAGCCGCCGCGGCGGCCGTCGTTGACCAGATCGCTGCTGACCTCACGGCGCTCGCAGCGACTCGGCCCGGCCTCCAGCTCGCGCTGCATCGCATTCGCAGCACCGTCGGCGTCGGTCCACGGCAGTCGATTGATCCTGAGTTCCGACTCCTGGCGATGGGGTGGGACTCCCACGTCCTGCGCGACGACACGAAACACGTTGGGCATGCCGTCGATCGCCTGGTCGAACGGTGGCTGGCCGAGACGCCAACCACCGTCATGGCTCGAGTGTCGCAGTGGGGAGCCGAAGCCGCCCTGGCCGGCACGGACCTCGAGCCCATCGGGTCGACGGCGATGGACCGCTACGGAGAGCGAGTCGGCGATCTCGATGACGCCGTGCAGGCAGCCCTTGACGCCGGGATCCGGTCCGAAATCGGCTCGCTGGTGAGGAGAGCAGTCGCCCGGCCCACGGGCGAGCCCGCCTGGCTTCCGCACCTGTTTGCGGGCCTACAGCGATGGCTCGGGTTGAGCGTCGCCCTTGATCCGGGCGTCGACCCGCAAGTTGCGCAGCGCGCAGCAACCGAGCTGCGGCCTGACGAGGCCCGCCTGGCGGAGGTCTCGGCGCTCCGCCATAGCCGCGATGCACGAGGCAGCTGGGACGTCCTGCATGCGCTGCTCACACACCCCGCGTCGGAGGTGCGCGCGGCGGCCGCCCTCGCCCTCCCGGCCTCGGGCGCGGGCAGCCCGCAGACCCTGTCCCCCGACCGATATGCCGAGTGGAGGGCTGCGTTCCTCGGCGCGCCGCTCGCCGATCACGACAACTACCACCTGGGGCAGCACCTGAACGCTCTTGCGACGAATGATCCTGAGCTCGCCGCCTCCTGGATGCTCGGCCAAGTGGCTGGCGATGCGCGACTATGGCGGCTGGGCTTCGTCCACGGCCTGGACCTGTCCTCAATGCCCCGCGCCAATCGCGACGACCTGCTGCAGCGCACCGCTCCTGAGAAGCGCGGACAGGTCTTGCAGCACCTGTTGGGCGACGAGCCAGATTGGGCCGACGACCTCCTCGACGCTGGCGTGGTGACGATTGGCCAGGTCCTATCGGCGCTGATGAGCGACAACCGGGATGGCATCGGCGCCGCAGAGGCGATCGCCTGGGCCTCGACGTTGATGCGCCACGGTGCAGGCCCGGGAGATGTCCTGCGCTTGATGGACCTCGGCCACACGGGTCCCGAGTCAAACCACTACCAGAAGCTGCGCGCATCGCTCGAGGCACAGCCGGCGCCGGCGGATCCCGCGCTCGAGGCCTTCCGTCAGACCGGGATCGCGCGGTTCGCCGAACTGGAGCGCGAGGCCGCTGGGCGCGAACGCGAGGAGCGGATCACCGGTCGCATCCACTGATCTACCAGCGTGCGACGTCACTCGAGTCCGAAGGCTTGACATCTTTACAGATTCGCCTATCTTTACAGTCAGTGTGAAGAACGCTACTTCTGTTAAGAACGAAGGCCTCGCCCCATGGGCCGTCACCCTGCTGCGGGCGCTTCCCGGCGCCCCGGCGGTTGGTGACGCGCTGGCCGGCTCCCGCGACGACGGCAGCCTGCGGTTCTCCGACGCCGGTCTCGTGCTCAGGGTGGAGCAGAAGGCCCACGTTGACGCGGTCATCGCCCACTCGATCGAGGACCGCAACGTCGGCCGACCTGAGCCTCTGCTGGTCGTCGCCAGAGCAACCACCTCCGGGGCGCGCGAGATCCTCGAATCGCACGGAATCGGCTACGTCGACGCCGCGGGCAACGCGGCGATCGACCTGCCGGGTCTCCACGTCCGCACGGGATCGCTGACGAGGTCTGGGTCGTTCACCGCCGATGCCGTCATCGTCGCTGCCGCGAGCGCGCCTGCGTTGCCGCGCCTCGCGGGCAAGGCCGGGCTGATCGCCCAGGCGCTCATCCTCGAGCCGCAGCGTGCGTGGACGCTCGATGCCATGGCGGATCGCGCGGGCGTCTCGACCGCGCTCGCCCACCGTGTGTTCTCTCGGCTCGAGCGGGCGACGGTACTGGCGGCAGACGGCCGGGGGCCACGCAAGACCCGTCGGGTGGCCTCCCCCGCCGCACTCCTGGACCTCTGGGCGGAGGAAGCCGTCGAGCCGAAGGAACGGCGTACACCGGCATACGCGCTGCTGCGGGGCGACGGGGCCCGGGAAGTCTCTTCACGGTTGGCGAAGCACGACCTGGTCCATGCGGTCACCGGGGTGGCGGCCGCCGCCCGGCGCGCGCCCGTCCTGACGTCGGTTCCCGTCATCGAGGTCCGCGTGGAGGCGACCCGGACCTCGGCCGAGGTCGCTGCCGCCGCCGACGCGCGGCTCGTGGACGAGGGGGCGAATCTCGTGTTCATCCAGGGGCCCGACGACGCGGAGCTGCGGCTGAGGCGTGAGGCCGAAGGCGTGTGGCTGGCGGCAGATACCCGGGTGTACCTCGACGCCCTTCGGGATCCGCGCCGGGGCGCAGAGCAGGCGCGCGAGTACCGCTCCCAGGTGTTCGGGTTCTGATGACGCCCTCTGCGGCCGACTACGACGAGCAAGGCACCGAGCTGTGCGAGCGCGCGCTCGTCACGGTGATCGGCGACGCCGGCTTCTGGGGCCGCTCGCTGTACCTCGTCGGCGGCCTCGTGCCGCGCTACCTGGTCGGCCCGGTCGCGCCGCCCGCGCCAGCGCACGTGGGCTCGCGGGACGTGGACCTCGCCGTGGCGTTCGCCGTCGACGGGTTCGACGCCACTGGGTACGAGACCCTCGAGCGGAACCTCCGCGAGGGCGGCTTCGCGCAGGCGCCGACCGCGAGCGATCCCGAGTTCCGCTGGCGGCGGACGGTGGAGGGGCGCGACCTCGTGCTCGAGTTCCTGTGCGACACGGACGAGGTCCCTGAGGGCCGCAACTTCAGGCCGAGGTCCGGCGCCGGCTCACGCTTTCAGGCGTTCAACGTCGCCGGGGTTCGCCTGCTGCCGGCTGACCACCGGCTCGTCGACATCGAGGCGGAGCGGCTCGACGGCGGCGGCTTGTCGCAGATCCAGGTTCGCGTCGCCGGGTTGGCGCCCTTCGTCACGCTCAAGATCCGCGCCTTCGTCGATCGCCACCACGACAAGGACGCGTACGACCTCGTCTACACCCTCCTCAACTACGCCGATGGACCAGGCGGCGCCGGCACTGCGATCGCCGCAAGCCCGGTGATCCGGGACGCTCTCGTCGTGGACGCCCTCGAGCGCGTCCGCGAGCGGTTCGCCGAACCGGGGCACGATGGGCCTGCGTCGTACGCCCGCTTCCTGGGGTCGGGCCTCGGCGAGGACGCGATCGCGCGGCTGCGCAACGAGGCCGTCGAGGCCGTCCGGATCGCCATGGCGGCGGTCGACCGCGACAGGGGCGTGGCGTGAGCGGCTCCTTCACCGAGTCGATCGTCGAGGAGGCGGCGCTCGCCGTCTTGGGGCGGCTCGACTGGGCCGTTCTCCACGGCCCGGAGATCGCGGTCGGGACGCCGGCGGCGGAGCGCTCGGACCCGTCGTACCGCGACGTCGTCCTGGAGCGGCGGCTGCGGGCGGCGCTCATGCGGCTCAACCCCGCGCTGCCTGCGGCGGCCCTGGACGACGCCTTTCGCAAGCTGACGCGCGTGGCCGGGCCGACGCTCATCGAGCGCAACCGCGCCATCCACCGGATGCTCGTTGACGGCGTGACGGTGGAGTACCGCCGGACGGACGGCTCGATCGCGGGGGCGCAGGCACAGGTCATCGACTTCGGGCGGCCGGAGGCGAACGACTGGCTGGCCGTCAACCAATTCACGGTGGTCGACGGCGGGCACGAGCGCCGGCCAGACGTCGTGCTGTTCCTCAACGGCCTGCCGCTCGCGGTGGTCGAGCTGAAGAACCCGGCGGACGAGCAGGCGACGATCCACACCGCGTACCGCCAGCTCGTGACGTACCAGGCGCAGGTCCCCGCCCTGTTCGAGGCGAATGCGGTCCTCGTCACCTCGGACGGGACCACGGCCCGGATCGGCGCCCTGGGCGCGGGCGAGGAGTGGTTCAAGCCCTGGCGGACGATCGAGGGCAGCTCGGACGCACCCGCGGCCATGCCCGAGCTCCGGGTGCTGCTCGAGGGCGTCTTCGAGCACGGCCGGTTCCTCGACCTCGTGCGCCACTTCGTGGTCTTCGAGGACGCGGGCGGAGGGCTGATCGCCAAGAAGATCGCCGGGTACCACCAGTTCCACGCGGTGAACGCCGCGGTCGAGGAGACGATCCGCGCGACCAGCGCTCTCTCGGAGCCGCACCTCCGCGCCGCCGAGGAGCGCGGCCGGTACGAGACGCCCTCGTGCCCTGGGGGCGAACCCGGCGACCGCCGGGTCGGCGTCATCTGGCACACGCAGGGGTCGGGCAAGAGCCTGACCATGGCCTTCTATGCCGGCCGGATCGTCCTCGAGCCCGCGATGGCCAACCCGACCCTGGTCGTATTGACTGATCGCAACGACCTCGACGACCAGCTGTTCGGGACATTCGCCCGCTGCCACGAGTTGCTGCGCCAGGAGCCAGTCCAGGCGCAGGATCGCGCCGACCTGCGCGCGAAGCTCGCCGTGGGCTCGGGCGGCGTGGTGTTCACGACGATCCAGAAGTTCCTGCCCGACGAGCGGGGCGACACCCACCCGGTCCTGTCAGACCGACGGAACATCGTGGTGATCGCGGATGAGGCGCACCGCAGCCAGTACGACTTCATCGACGGCTTCGCGCGCCACCTCCGCGACGCGCTGCCGGGCGCGTCGTTCATCGGCTTCACGGGCACGCCGATCGAGCTCACCGACGCGAACACCCGCTCCGTGTTCGGCGACTACATCAGCGTCTACGACATCGAGCGCTCGGTCCGCGACGGCGCGACGGTCCCGATCTACTACGAGAGCCGGCTCGCGAAGCTGACGCTCGCCGAGGCCGAGCGGCCCAAGATCGACCCCGCCTTCGAGGAGGTCACCGAGGGCGAGGAGGTCGACCGCAAGGAGCGGCTCAAGAGCCGCTGGGCGCAGCTCGAGGCGCTCGTCGGGGCCGAGCACCGCGTCCGCCTCGTCGCGGCGGACCTCGTCGCTCACTTCGAGGATCGCCTGGCCACCATGGACGGCAAGGCGATGGTCGTCACGATGAGCCGGCGGATCGCGGTCGATCTGTACCGCGAGATCGCCGTGCTGCGCCCAGCGTGGGTCGGGACGGGCGACGACGACGGCGCGCTCAAGGTCGTGATGACCGGGTCGGCCTCGGACCCGCTCGAGTGGCAGGACCACATCCGCAACAAGCCGCGGCGCGAAGCGCTGGCCGCCCGATTCCGCGACCCCGCGGACCCGTTCCGGATGGTGATCGTCCGCGACATGTGGCTGACCGGGTTCGACGCCCCGAGCCTGCACACGATGTACCTCGACAAGCCGATGCGCGGGCACGGCCTGATGCAGGCGATCGCCCGGGTCAACCGGGTGTTCCGCGACAAGCCGGGCGGCCTCGTCGTGGACTACCTGGGCATCGCCGACGAGTTGCGCAAGGCGCTCGCGGCGTACACGGAATCCGGCGGGACCGGCAAGGCCGCGATCGACCAGGCCGAGGCGGTCGCGCTCATGCTCGAGAAGCACGAGGTCTGCGCCGGCCTGTTCCACGGCTTCGACCACCAGGCTTGGGTGACGGGCGACGCCGAGGAGCGGCTCGCGTTGCTCCCGGCCGCGCAGGAGCACATCCTCGCGCAGGAGGACGGCAAGGCGCGGCTGTTGCAGGCCGTGACCGAGCTCTCGGCGGCATTCGCCCTGTCCGTCCCGGCCGACCAGGCGCTCGCGATCCGCGATGACGTCGGCTTCTTCCAGGCCGTCCGAGCGGTGCTCGCCAAGAGTGCCGCAGGCGAGCGGAAGACCGACGAGCAGCTCGACCACGCGATCCGCCAGATCGTGAGCCAGGCGATCGTGTCCGACGAGGTGATCGACATCTTCGCGGCGGCAGGTCTGAAGAAGCCCGACATCTCGATCTTGTCCGACGAGTTCCTGGCCGAGGTGCGCGGTCTCCCGCAGCGCAACGTCGCCGTCGAGCTGCTGCGCAAGCTGCTGGCGGGCGAGATCAAGTCGCGCGGTCGGCGCAACGTCGTCCAGGCGCGCTCCTTTGCGGACCTCCTCGAGCAGGCGCTTCGGCGATACCAGAACCGGGCGATTGAGACGGCCCAGGTGATCGAGGAGCTGATCGCGCTCGCCAAGGACATCCGCCAGGCGTCGGCCCGCGGCGAGCAGCTTGGCCTCACCAACGACGAGCTCGCCTTCTACGACGCCCTCGAGACCAACGACTCAGCGGTCGCGGTGCTGGGCGAGCCCGAGCTCCTGGCCATCGCGCGCGAGTTGACCGAGCAGGTTCGGGCCAACGTCACGATCGACTGGACCGTCCGCGAGAACGTCCGCGCCCAGCTCCGGGTCCTGGTCAAGCGGATCCTGCGCAAGCACGGCTACCCGCCCGACAAGCAGGCCCGGGCGACGGAGCTCGTGCTCGAGCAGGCCGAGGTGCTGTCCGAGCTCTGGGCCGTGGCGTAGGTGATGCCAGACTCTGTCGCCAGGTTCGTCGGCGATCTCGCCCGGCAGAGGCCGCCCGGGTACCTGTTCAACCAGTACGCGATCGAGGTCCCGGGTCTCGATCGGCCGGGTGGTGCGGCCACCCGCCGTGACAACCTCCGCACGTACCTCGAGCCCCGTATCGGCGTTCAACTGGCGCTCATTGGCGAGGCACCCTCAGCCCATGGGGCGCGGTTCTCCGGGATCGCATTCACCGCAGAGCGATGCCTCCCGCCGGCCCAGCGAACAAGCGCGGATGGCCTGAAGAGGGACGGCTTCGCCGAGCACTCCGCCACAGTCCTGCGAGGAGCCATGGAGGCAGCCGGGATGGATCCCGCATCGGTCGTTCTTTGGAACGCCGTGCCGTTTCATCCCGCCCGAGCTGACGACCCGCTCCGCAACCGTCGCCCAACGGCCGAAGAGCTGGCTCTTGGGCGCCGGTGGCTAGACCGCTTCCTCGTGCTGATGCAGCCAGAGGTCGTCGTTGGACTCGGGCAATCATCGCGGCGTGTCCTCCCGGCTGGCACCCTCGTCCTGCGCCATCCGGCCAACGGCGGCAAGCCGAGACTGCAGGCCGGACTCATGGAGATCGCAACCGAGATTGGCCAGGATCGATGACGGGTGAGGCATGGGCAGGAACGCAGACGCGCTCAGCCAGAAGCAGATCGCGACACTCGAGTGGATCCGGGATGGCTGCTTGGCCGTCGATGCGGAGACGGAGGTCAGCCGCAAGATCAGCGCCGCGTCGCTAAAGAGCCGCGGCCTCGCCGCTGTCAAGGGCGCCGGTGCCACGTGGAAGGCGTCGATCACACCGGCAGGGCGCACGTGGCTGGAGGCGCACTCGACGGCTGCCGCCGTCGATGTCGGTGGACCTGACGACCTGATCGCCAGCGTGCTCGCTGCCGATGGCCACCTAGCCATCGGCGACGATGAGCAGGTCAAAGATGCCTACGAGGAGCTGGTGCGCCGCAGCCACCATGCGTCCAGCCGGCCGCAGGGCTGGCGCCTCGGGTCG
>VGPE01000085.1 GCA_016875645.1 Chloroflexota bacterium | reverse complement strand
GCTGCGTGGGCCCGGGTATCACCGGCTCCGGGGTCGTCGGCCCTGACTGGGCGGCGGGCGGTTCGGACGTCAGCGGGGCAGGCGCGCCAGTCTCGGCCGCCGGCTCACCACGGCGCCGACGATCAGAAGAGCGTCGTTGCGCCAGGGGGAACCAGCAGCTCGAACGCCGTGGCGGGCAATGGCGCGTCCGGCTCGAAGGCCGTCACCAGCGCGTCTCGCGTCACCTCGCCGCCGACGGTTTCGACGAAGCGCAGGATGACGCCCGTCTCCCGGTCGACGGTCAGCTCGAGGGTGTGGTCGGGGCGGTCCGTCGAGACCTCGGTCACCCGTGGGTGCCGGCACTCGACCAGGATCGTCTCGCGGCCGAGATGCTGGGCGGTCGTGACGATCCGGGGCGCGCCGGTGGCGACGACGTTCTGGAGGAAGCCCGCCGGATGGAGAAACAGGTCCGGCAGTGACTCCATCGGCAACGCCGTGACGGGCAGGTAGACACGCGACGAGGGCGGCAGGTCGAGATTGTCGAGGCCCGCCAGCCTCCGCCGCGCCGGCCGGGTCGTGGCAATGCCGTGGAGCGCCGAATACGTGCGAACCGTCGTCCCGTCGGAGACCCAGAGCTCGTAGTTGCCGCGCGTCCCCAGGTCCGGCTCCGATGTCGCCACGCGAGCCTCACCGGGGTGGCGCAGCATCACCTCGTGGAGGATGACCTGTTCGCCGCGCGTGGCCCAGGTTCGCTCTTCGATCCGCATCCGCAGGGTGCTCACGCGCAATTCCGCGTCGCGCATGAACGTGAACAGCGCGTCGAGATCGACCGCGCCCGGAGGCAGGGCGATCTGCTGCGGCCGGCGGGCCGGCAGGGAAGCGGGCCGCGAACCGGCGCGGTCCCAGAGGGTCATGGACATCGGCGCGCATTCTAGCGTGCGCGATCCGTCGCGGGCTGCCCGATCGCCGGCCGGGGCGCAGGCGCGCGATACTTGGCGAACCATGACCGATGCCGCGGCGCCGACCGGCGCCACCCGCACCGAATCCGACTCCATGGGGCCGATCGAGGTCCCCGCCGACCACTACTGGGCCGCGCAGACCCAGCGCTCGCTGCACTTCTTCGCGGTGGGACGGGACACCATGCCGCGACCGATCGTGCGCGCCTTCGGCATCCTCAAGCGTGCCGCGGCCGACGTGAACCACGACCTGGGCGTGCTGCCCCCGGAGCGCCATGCCCTGATCGTCGCCGCCGCGGACGAGGTGGTTGCCGGCGGCCTTGACGCGGAATTCCCGCTGCGGGTCTGGCAGACCGGGTCGGGCACCCAGTCGAACATGAACGTCAACGAGGTCATCGCGGGCCGCGCCAACGAGGCGGCGACCGGCTCGCGGGGCGGCAAGAAGCCGATCCATCCCAATGATGACGTCAACCTGAGCCAGTCCTCCAACGACACGTTCCCCACCGCCCTGCACGTGGCGGTCGCGACCGAGATCTCGGAGCGGCTGGTCCCGTCCGCCCGGGCGCTGCGCGATGCGCTGGACGCGAAGGCCCGCGAGTGGGCGGACATCGTCAAGATCGGCCGGACCCACCTCCAGGACGCGGTGCCGTTGACACTGGGCCAGGAGTTCTCCGGGTACGTGGCCGCGCTCGACGGCGACCTCGAGCGCCTGGAAGCGGTGCTGCCCGGCCTGCGCCAGATCGCGCTGGGTGGGACGGCCGTCGGGACCGGCCTGAATGCCCACCCCGAGTTCGCCGAGCGCGTCGCGCGACGGATCTCGCAGCTGACGGGTCAGCCGTTCACCTCCGCGCCCAACAAGTTCCAGGCCCTGGCGGGCCAGGAGGCGTCAGTCTTCTCGTCGGGTGCACTCAAGACGCTCGCGACCAGCCTCATGAAGATCGCCAATGACGTTCGCTGGCTCGGTTCCGGCCCGCGCGCCGGCCTCGGTGAGCTGCGCCTGCCGGAGAACGAGCCGGGCTCATCGATCATGCCCGGCAAGGTGAACCCCACCCAGAGCGAGATGCTGACGATGGTCTGCGTCCAGGTCTTCGGGTATGACGTGGCGATCACGATCGCGGGCAGCCAGGGCAATTTCGAACTCAACGTGTTCAAGCCGCTGATCGCGCTGGACCTGCTCCACGCGATCGAACTCCTGACCGATGGCTGCCGCTCGTTTCGCGAGCACTGCATCGAGGGCCTGGAAGCGGATCGACAGCGGATCGCCGAGCACGTGGGATCGTCGCTGATGCTGGTGACGGCCCTTGCGCCGCACATCGGCTACGACCGGGCGGCCGCGATCGCAAAGGCCGCCCACCACGCCGGATCCACCCTGCGCGAGGCGGCCGTCGCCTCCGGCCACGTCTCGGCCGACGACTTCGACCGCTGGGTCCGCGCGGAGGACATGACCCGCCCGACGCTGGGCTGAGGCCCTGGGGTCGCTCCCGCCACCCCGACCTGGCTGATCCGCCGCGCGCCGCGGACGAATTCCGGGACGCGTTCCAGCAGGCGGGCGAACGACGCCCGCCAGGCGCTGCCTCTCAGCTGTAGCGGGCCTTGCCGCCCTCGCTCGTGATCTCGCCCCGGCGCACCAGTTCGGCCACCTCGCGCAGGTCCGCCAGGTACGCGTCGATGTACGGCTCGTGGCCGGGCGACTGCATGAACCGGATCGCGGGCCGCGGGTACTCGTCGGGGAAGACCAGCCAGCCGCGCGCCTCCAGGCCCTTCGCGATGGCGAAGATGTCCAGCGCGGGGTCCGTGGAGGTGTAGCCGAACACCGTCATCGCCGGGTTGCCCATCACCTGGAGGCCAGGGATCGAGTTGATGCCGGCCTTGAAGCGTTCCATGTAGCGCATCGCCTGGCCGACGAGGCGCTTGTAGCCGTCCACGCCCAGGTACTGGAGCACGGCCCATGCCGCCGCCATGGCGCCGCCGGGGCGCGTACCGGTGGCGGAAGGGGTGGTGTACCAGTTGGGGTCGTGATGGGGCGCCCCGAAGCGGAACACCTGGTACTCGAAGATCTCCGGGTCGCGGCTCATGATCACGCTCGCGCCCTTGGCCGTGTACCCGAACTTGTGCAGGTCGGCTGAGATTGTGGTCACCCCCGGCACGCGGAAGTCGAACGTGGGGATCGGGTAGCCCAGCATCTCCGCAAACGGCAGGAAGTAGCCGCCGATGCACGAGTCCACGTGGAAGTTGATGTTGCGCTCCAGGGCGAGCGGGGCCAGTTCCTCGATGGGGTCCACCTGGCCCAGCGTCATGCCCGGCGCCGAGCCGATCATCAGCACGGTGTTGCGGGTGATCAGGCGCTTGTAGGCCTCGACGTCGAGGTTGAGGTCCGGCCGGAGCGGCGCCTCGACCTTCCTGAACCCGAAGTAGTGGGCGCCCTTGGTGAAGGCCGGGTGGGCCGAGAACGGGATGATCACCTCGGGCTCGGTGATCTCGGGGTGCAGCGTGCGGGCGCGGTCGCGGGCGATCTTCACGCCCATCAGGATCGACTCGCTGCCGCCGCTGGTGACGGATCCGGTCGCGGTGGGGCCGTGGAGGAGGCCGGCCGTCATCTCCACGATCACGCGCTCCATCTGGGCGAGGCTCTTGAAGATGGACGAGTAGAGGGGGTTGGTGGAGAAGAAGCGCAGGAACGCTTCCTTGGCCACCTCCATCACGTCGTCGCCGGCGGGGTAGGTGCCGCCCGCCATGAGCCGCTGCTCGAAATCCAGGATGTCCTCGCGCGACGCCTCGTCGATCATCCGGCGGATCTCGTCGCGCGTGTGGCCGTGTTCGGGAAGGGTGGCGCGCTGCGGCTGCGCGGCGGCGGGTGCCTCGGCGGTGGTCATCTCATCCTCCCGGCTGTGGCGGCGGACGACAATCGTAGGCGACGGTCAGCGCCCTGCGGGCGCCCCGCTGTGCCGTGGCCGGTCACCCTGGCGTGGCATTCGGCGCGCGACCCTGCTCGCCGCAGGCGCGTGACCGCGGCCGCCTCGCGCCCTGGTGGCGCGGGGTAGCGCCGGGTGGCGTCCGGCTCATGCGCCGTCCGGCTCATGCGCCGTGTGCACGAACGGACCGCAACATCGCTGATCGGTGCATGGGGCGCACCGTCGACGCGGCTCAGACGAGGACCCCCCCCCCTGGATCCGCGGCAAGCGCCGCCGCGGCGTGCGCCTGACGCACGAACCGGCCGTGGTGCGGCTCGTACGTGCATCACCTGCACGACGCCGGCCGGAACCCGCCCCGATCAGCCGGGCGCCGGCTGCCCTTTCGCGGCGGCCAGTTCGCGCATCCCATCGCGCGGGATCATGTCGGCATCCGAGGTGACGGTGACCATCCGGAAGCCCTGCTCCACGTAGCCGCGGGCGATCGCGCCGTCGGGGCAGTTCATGCCGGCCACGATGCCGCGCCGCTGGCAGGTGGCCAGGATGTGCGCGACGGCCTGGGCGTGCATCGCGGCCTGCTCGGGGGTCCGGGCGCTGCGGTCATACGGCACGCCGAGGGCGAGGGACAGGTCGGCCGGGCCGACGTAGATGGCATCCACGCCTGGCGTCGAGGCGATCGCGTCGACGTTGTCCAGGCCCGCGGCCGTCTCGACCATCGCGATGACGACGGGCGACTCCAGATCCTCGAGTTCGAAGCCGAACGTGAGATGAGCGCGGATGGGGCCCATAGAGCGCTGGCCGCGCGGCGGGTAGTGGCACGCCTTGACCGCACGCGCCGCCTCTTCGGCGGTGTTGACCATCGGGATGACGATCCCCTGGGCGCCCATGTCCAGCGATTTGCCGATCAGCGCGGGATCGTTGGCGGCGACGCGCGTGATGGGGATGGCGCCGCCGGCCATCACGCCGGTGATCAGGGCCGCCAGCTGGTTGGGATCGATCGCGCCGTGCTGCTGGTCGATCAGTACCTCGTCGAAGCCGCAGGCCGCGATCCATTCGGCGAAGACCGGATCCGGGCTGCCGGTCCAGCCGCCGTACGAGGCGCGCCCGGAGTCCCAGATCGCGCGGAGGGGGTTCTGATAGGTCATCGGGAAGAGGCCTCCACCGGCTGTTCGATCATCTCGGCGTACTCGGACTCCAACAGGTTCCGGAGGCGCGCCACATCGTCCTCCGTCCCGGCTCGGTACGGCGCTCGGACCCGGAGCGGCATCTCGGGCAGGATCCCGGCCCGGGTGCAGATCTTGGCCAGCGCGGATGACGCGGTGAGCGGGCCGAGCATCGCCTCCCAGTCGGTCATGAGCGCCATCGCCAGCGTGTAGCGGCGGTCCGACTCGGCCCAGTGCCCGGCCTCGATCGCCCGCCACCAGTCCATCATCCAGGCGGGGTTCAGGTTGACGACCCAGCTGTTGAGGCCCTTCGTCGGGTAGGCCGCGGACGGTCCGATGCCGACGTCCACCGGCAGGTGCGCCAGGTCGGGCGTCGCCGCGCAGATCGCCGCGAATTCCTCGCGGTCCCAGCCGTCGTACTTGGAGCCGACGATCGAGGGCACGGCGTCGGCCAGCGCCCGGATCTGGCCGGCGTTGAGCACCTTCCCGATCCGCTCGGTGTTGTAGAGGATGATCCCGACGTCCGGGACGGCGTCCGCCAGCGCGCGGTAGAACGTGACTCGCTCCGTGTCATTGACGGGCACCCAGAACGGTGGCACCACCTGGACCGCGCGGAACCCGAGGTCGCGCGCGATCTGCGTCCGCTCGATGGCGCCGCGCACCGTCAGCCAGCCGGTGCCCGCCTGGATGGGCAGGGCGTGTGGCTCGGCGGCGCGTGCGAAGGCCGTGGCGACCGTCGCGAACTCGTCGACCTCGAGCGTGTGGAACTCGCCGTCGGTGCCCGTGCAGTACGCGCCCGCGACGCCAGCCGCCGCGTAGCGCCCCACCAGCTCGTTGAGCGCGCCCGTGTCGAGCGAGCCATCGGCGTTCCACGGCAGGGGCATCGCGGCCCAGACGCCGTTGAGGACGAGGGGCGCGCGGCGGGTGGGTCCGGTCATGGCCGCCAGTATGGGCACCGTCGGGTGGAGAGATCGGATGAGGACGCATCGGATCGGCGCCTGCGGCTGCGTCCGCCGCCGCAGGCGAGGGACCCGACGAGTCCGCGGCTGCGGTCGCGGACCGTCAGTCCGCGCAGTGGATCCGCGGCTATTCCCCGATCACCGCCCAGAGGAAGCCCATCATGATGAAGAAGCCGCTGAACATGGCGATGAGGGCGATGCCGCCGTACGGCGAGTTGGCGCCCTCCTGCGGCACCAGCTGGAGGCCGATGCCGAAGACCACGGCCCAGCCCACGAAGAGCAGCGTGAACAGGATCCGCATGTTCGAGCTGGTGATGAAGCGGACCCAGCGCGGGCGACGCTCCTCGGCCGCCATCGCGGCGCGCAGCACGATGAGCACGATGGTCGCGGCGAGCACCAGCGAAATCCCGAACGGGATCGGCTGCTGGAAGATGACCGTGAACAGCTGCACCGGCGACCTCCGGATGCGCCCTCCTCGGGACGCGGCAACGTGGCGTCGAGGGTGAGTCGGCGGACATGCTAGCAGCCACGCGGCGCCCTCGAACGCGTCTCACGCGTCCTGCCCACCCTCGGGCTACGATCCCGGTGTGACCCCCTGCCCGCACGTCGCCCGCCGCGACGCCGGCTGTCCGCGCGCCCCGTGGCCCACCCGATGACACCCTTCGCGCGCCTCGGGCGCTTCGTGCATCGCCGGCGCCTGCTGGTGATCGCGGCCTGGGCGGTCCTGGTGCTGGTCGCGGTGCCGTTTGCGCCGCAGGTTCCGGGCGTGCTGCGTGCCGGCGGGTTCAGCCTCGACGATCTCGAATCGGCCCGGGCCCGCCACCTCCTTGAGGACGAGCTCGGACTGCCGTCCTCTGCGCTGGCCGTCATCTATCACAGCGATTCGCGCCGGGCCGGCACGCCGGAGTGGCACGCGGCGACGTCAAGCGTCATCGGCGCGTTCGAAGGTGCCCCGCACGTCGTCCGCATCCTTTCCCACCAGCTGGCCCCGCGGCAGGTGTCGGCGGACGGGCGGACCGCGTACGACGTGGTCCTGCTGGACCTCCCTTCCGACTCCTCGCCCGACGCGTTGCCCGTGCTCGAGCCACTGCTGCGCCAGCCACCAGGCCTGGAGGTGGCGCTGGCCGGCGGTCCCGCCTTCTACGGCGACGTGCAGCGGGTCTCGGAAGAGGACCTGCGCCGGAGCGAACTGATCTCGCTGCCGCTCGCCGGGCTCACGCTGCTGCTGGTCTTCGGATCCCTCGTCGCGGCGGCCGTCCCGCTCGCGGTCGGCGGCGCCTCGGTCCTCGTCGCGCTCGCGGTGATCTTCGTGCTCGCGTCGCTGACGCCGCTGAGCATCTTCGTGCTCAACCTCGCGACGCTGTTGGGCCTGGGCCTCGGCGTCGATTACTCGCTCCTGCTCACGAGCCGCTTCCGCGAGGAACTGGCCGCGGGCGCGGGCGGAGGCGATCGCGTCGGGCGGGCCGTGGAGGCGACCGTTGCCACCGCCGGCCGGGCGGTCTTCTTCAGCGGACTGACGGTGCTGCTCGGCCTGATCGGCCTCGTCCTGTTCGAGTTCATGATCCTGCGCTCCGTCGGGGTTGCGGGTGCCGTGGTCGTGACGCTCGCGGTGCTGGCCGCGCTGACGCTCCTGCCCGCCATCCTGTCGCTGATCGGCGATCGCATCGACGCGCTGGCGGTCCGCCGGGTCGGCGCGCCGAACGACGGGGATGGCGCATGGGCCAGGCTCGCCCGGCGGGTGATGAACCATCCGCTGCGCGTCCTCGTGCCGACGCTGGGCCTGCTGCTGATCCTGGGCGCCCCGTTTCTCCACGTCCGATTCAACGCACCCGACACCACCATCCTGCCGCCGTCAGTCCCATCGCGAGCGTCCTTCGACCTCTTGACGCGGGAGTTCGGCGAGGGGGACTTTGCGCCTCTTTCGCTCGCGGTGCGGACGCCGGGCCCGGTGACCGACCCGGCCAACATCGCCGCCCTGCATGACTGGTCGCGCCGCCTCGTGGCCGACGAGCGGATCATGCGGATCGTCAGCCTGGTCGACGCCGACCCGCGTCTGACTGCCGAGCAGTACCAGTTGCTGTACGCGGCGGGCAACGGTCCGCCAGACCGCTACCTCCAGTTGCGCCTCGAGGCGACGACGCGCGGCAACCTGACCGCGTTCACGGTCTACACACCCTACGGGCCGAACCACCCAGATGCGCGCGCCCTCGTCGAAGACCTGCGGGCGGCAGCGCGAACTGGGACCGGCCCGCTCGCGCCGCCGGCAGTGGCCACGGTTCTGGTGGGTGGCGGCGCGGCCGAGGTGACTGACGTGGTGAGCCGGATCGGAGCGGACTTCCCGCGCTCCGCGCTGTTCATCATCATCTCGACCTACCTCGTGCTGTTCCTGCTGCTGCGGTCGGTGATCCTGCCGGCCAAGGCGCTGCTGATGAACGGCCTCTCGCTCGTCGCGTCGTTCGGGGCGCTGGTCTGGATCTTCCAGGACGGGAACCTGTCCGCCCTGCTGGGCTTCCAGCCGCTCGGCTTCGTGGAGACGAGCCAGCCGGTCATTCTCTTCTGCGTCTTGTTCGGGCTGTCGATGGACTACGAGGTCTTCCTGCTGACCCGGATGCGCGAGGCGTGGGACCGCACCGGCGACAACCGCGAGGCGGTGGCGACAGGCCTCGAGCGGAGCGGCCGGATCGTGACCAGCGCGGCGTTGATCGTGGTGGTCGTGGCGGTGTCGTTCGTGTTCGCCGACATCGTGCTGATCAAGGCCCTCGGCCTCGGCATCGCAATCGCGGTCGCCCTCGACGCCACGATCGTGCGCGCCCTCCTGGTCCCGGCCACGATGCGGCTCCTGAGAGACTGGAACTGGTGGCTGCCCGCGCGGCTGCGGCGCCTCGTCGGGTCCGGGATCAGCGGGGCACTGCGGGCGGCCCTTCCGCTCGCCCTGGTCGTCACGGTCATCGCCGGCTGCAACACGGCGCCGATCCTCGCGAACCCGCCGGTCGTCCGCTCGACGGCGCCGCCGACCGCGCCCGCGCCGTCGCCGATCGCGGACCCGGTGCCGCTCGCGTTCCCGCGCGACGATGGCCCCCACGAGCGCCTCACCGAGTGGTGGTACTACACGGGGCACTTGCGCGCTGACGAGGCCGGCGGCAACGGCCGCCGCTTCGGCTTCGAATTCGTGATCTTCCGTGCGGAGCGCGGCGAGTTCCCCGTCTCCTGGGCGTCCCACCTCGCGCTCACCGACGAGACCGGCGCACGCTTCCTCTACGCACAGCGGACGGAGATCGGGCGCCAGGTCGATACCTCGCCGCGCGGCGTGACGGGCGAGCCGGTGGCCTTCGAGCTGACCGTCCGCGGCCTCGACCCGACGCGCCCCGAGGTGGCGCCCGGCGCGCCCTGGTCGATGCGTGGTGCCGAGGGCCTGGACAAGCTGCGCGCCGACGTCTCCCCTGCCGAGGCGACCGCGCAGGGACAGGCGGTCGGCTTCGGCATTGACCTGGTCGTCTCAGCAACCGGGTCACCCGTCCTCCACAACGGCATCGGCTGGCTCGACTTCGGGCCGGCCGGGAGTTCCTACTACTACTCCCGCACCCGGATGGACGCGACCGGCACGGTGACGCTCGGGGCGGAAACGCTGACCGTTGAGGGCATCGCCTGGTTCGACCACCAGTGGGGCGACTTCATCTCGGTCGGCGCCGGTGGCTGGGACTGGTTCGCGGTGAACCTGGCCGACGGAACGGACCTCACGATTTCGATCGTGCGCGACCGCGACGACCGGCGAGCGCTGGCCTACGGCACCCTCGTGCGGCCCGACGGCAGGAGCGAGCACCTGCGGGCGGACGCGTTCCGCCTCGAATCGACGCGGACCTGGACGAGCCCGCGGACCGGCGCCGTCTACCCGGCCGGCTGGCGGATCGAGTTGCCCGCCGACGCCCTGGTCATTGACCTGGAGCCCACGATCGCGGACCAGGAACTGGACACCCGCGCATCGACGGGAGTGATCTACTGGGAGGGATCGCAGCGCGTGCGCGCGACGCGAAACGGGATCGCGCTCGAGGGCGAGGCCTACGTGGAGCTGACGGGCTACCTGCCGGGTGAGGCCGGCGGCTGATGACGCGACGCAGGCCGCGGGCGTACCGATGCGCCTCGAACTGACGCGGCGCGGCGACTATGCCGTGCGGGCCATGCTGGCGCTCGCCGCCGCGACAGCGGCGGACGGGCCGCTCAGCGCGCGCCGGATCGCCAGCCAGATGGGCATCCCAGCCCGGTTCGTGCCGCACGTGCTCCAGGACCTCGTCGC
>VGPE01000084.1 GCA_016875645.1 Chloroflexota bacterium | reverse complement strand
CGCGCGCAGCGGGCTGGGCTCGGCTGGCCGCTGCCCGACGATTTCGACGACGCCCAGCTGGAGGCCCGGCTGTTCGCACCGCCCGCAGCCCCGCGGGACCCGGGACGCCCGGTGCCAGACTGGCCGGCCGTCCACCGCGAGCTGCGGCGGCCCGGGGTCACCCTCCAATTGCTGTGGCTCGAGTACAAGGAGCGCCATCCGGACGGCTACCAGCACTCCTGGTTCTGCGGGCGCTACCGGGAATGGCAGGGCCGGCTCGATCTCGTCATGCGCCAGGAGCACCGCGCGGGCGAGCAGCTGTTCGTCGATTTCGCCGGTCAGACCATCCCCATCGTCGACCCCGACAGCGGCGCGGTGTGGCAGGCGCAGCTGTTCGTGGCGGTCCTGGGCGCCAGCAGCTACACGTACGCGGAGGTGTTCGCATCCCAGTCCCTGCCCGACTGGATCGCGGGGCACGTCCATGCGTTCGCCTTCTTCGGGGGCTGTCCCCGGCTGATCGTGCCGGACAACCTCCGCTCGGGCGTGACCAAGGCCCACCGCTACGAGCCCGAGCTCAACCGGACCTACGAGGAGATGGCCGCCCACTACGGCGCGGCCGTCATCCCCGCGCGGGCCGGCAAGCCGCGCGACAAGGCGAAGGTCGAGGTGGGCGTCCAGGTCGCGGAACGCTGGATCGCGGCGGCGCTCCGGGACCGCACGTTCTTCAGCCTCGCCGAGGCGAACGCCGCGATCGGCGACCGGCTGGCGTGGTTGAACGCCCGTCCGTTCCGCAGGCTGCCCGGCAGCCGCCTCGAGCTGTTCGAGGCGCTCGACCGCCCGGCCCTGCGGCCGCTGCCCGCGCTGGCCTACGAGTTCGCCACCTGGCGGACGGCCAGGGTGAACATCGACTACCACGTCGAGGTCGACCGCCACTGGTACAGCGTGCCCTACCAGCTGGTCGGCCAGCACTGCGACATCCGGGTCAGCGCGGGCGTGGTCGAGGTGCTCCACCGGGGCCGGCGGGTGGCCAGCCACCGTCGCTCTGGCGAGGGCCGGCGGTTCACGACCCTCGCCAGAGCACATGCCCGAGGCCCACCGCCGCCACGCGGAGTGGACGCCCGGCCGGATCGTCGCCTGGGCGGAGCGGACGGGTTCCGCCACGGGCGAGCTGGTGGCCGCGATCATGGCCTCGCGGCCGCACCCCGAACAGGGCTTCCGCAGCTGTCTGGGGATCATGCGCCTCGGCCGGCGCTACGGGGATGAGCGCCTCGAAGCTGCCGCCCGCCGCGCCCTGGCCATCCGCGCGCTCAGCTACCGGAGCGTCGAGTCGATCCTGAAGGCCGGCCTCGAGCGCCTGCCCCTGCCCGGCTCCGAGCCGGTCCCGTCCATCGGCGACCACGCCAACGTGCGCGGCGTGCGCTACTACGAGTGAGAAGGAGTCCCGGCATGCTCATCACGCCCACGATCGACAAGCTCCACGCCCTGGCGCTGGCTGGCATGGCCCGCGCCCTGGCCGACCAGCAGGGCCAGCCCGACTACGCCGCCCTCAGCTTCGAGGAGCGCCTCGGACTGCTGGTCGACCGGGAGATGCAGGACCGCGAGAACCGGCGGCTCGCCCGCCATCTGCGGACCGCCAGACTGCGCAGCGACGCGGTCATCGAGGACCTCGACCTGCGGGCCCCGCGCGGGCTCGATCGGGCGACGGTCCTCTCGCTCGCCGAGGGCCACTGGGTGACCGCGCATCGCAACGTCCTGATCAGCGGGCCGACCGGCGTGGGCAAGACCTTCTTCGCCTGTGCCCTCGCGCATGCAGCCATCCGGCACGGCCACACCGCGCGCTACCTGCGGGTCCCCCGGCTGCTCGACGAGCTGGTGCTGGCGCGGGCCGACGGCCGCCTGCCGCGCCTGATGGCGGCCTGGGCGCGGATCGACGTGCTGGTCCTCGACGACCTGGGCCTCCAGCCGGTGCCGCCGGCCCGCGCCGCGGACTTGCTCGAGGTGATCGAGGACCGTGCCGGCACCCGCTCCACGATCGTCACCAGCCAGCTGCCGGTGGGCCACTGGCACGAGGCCCTGGGCGAGCCCACCGTCGCCGACGCCATCCTCGACCGCCTCGTCCACGGCGCGTACCGCCTGGAGCTGCGGGGTGACTCGCGGCGACGGGCGGCAGCGGCGCTCGAGGGCGCCGGCGACACCGATCCGGTCACCGACACGACCACTCGCCCGAAACCGACCGTCTCAGACGGCCCAGGACGGGCGGGCCGGGGCCGGGCCGGCTTGGATGACCCTCCCGTGCCGACCGCCACGGCCGCGTCGGGCGGCGTGTCAGACTACCCAGCCAGCACCGAGAGGAGGTGACTCCCAGGGGGTGACCCAGGCCCTCGCGTCGGCCGCTCCGCGGCCGACGCGAGGGTGATCGAAAACCCCGGACTGGGTGATCGGATTCAGCGGAATACGCAACAGCCCCGTCTCTGACCCGCATCACGCTGCAATACCGGATTTCCATGAAGCGACCGGTTGGCGGGAAGTCCCGAGGCTTGATTTCAGGGGGCCTGTCTGCGTGCCTCGATTGACGAATTCGACGACCGCCCAGTCATCCTGCACGATGACGCGCGTGATCTTGACTTCACCATCCGGGAAGGCTCCAAGCCAACGGTGGTAGTCATCCTTGTAGCCATGGGGACCACGCAGAAGTTCGCCACGGGCAACGTCCTCGAACCTGCAGTCATCGGCGATGACCGAGGCGCCTCGCTCGGGATCTCTCAAGTCCCAGGACTCATGGAAGATACGGACAATCCGCTCGGTCTCGGTCATCGCACTCCCCTTGAGACGCATCGGCCGGTGCTCCCCGGCGAGGACGGTCTTGTCAGGCGGGATCATAAGTATCCGGATTCGGCAGACGGTCAGCCTGCCGTCGGCGAGTGGGGAGTTCGCGCACACCCTTGACGTCGCCGGCAGCGTCCCTCGGATCAGCCGGGAGCGCCCGTTGGCACGACGACGACACTCACGTTGTCGGGCCGATTGAGCGTCACCAGGACCTCATCGCCCGCGACTCACGGCGCGGCATCGAGTCCCGCGAGCGCATCCATGATTTCGCGCGCGACCCGGTCCATCGGGGCCGCGATCGCATCGACGCGGACCGTGGCCGATTCGGTGAGCATCGCGTTGTGGCATCTACAGCACCGGCCTGACGATGGCCGCCGTGCTCCAGAAGCAGCTCGAGGTGCGCGAGGAGCTCCGCCTGGCCCTCAACGAGATGGACGGGGTCGACATCCCGGCCGGCAAGCTCCGCTACTGGCCGGCATTCCCGCTCGCGGTGATCGAGGAGCCGGCCAACCTCGCCCGCCTGGTGGCCGTCCTGGACCGGATCGCCACCGAGTCTTTCGAGGTCCCGCAGCCAGTGACGATCGGAGGCTGTGGCGGACATCAGGAGGTTGCCCGGCAACGGAGCGGCGACATCGTGGCGCTCGGCGCGTCGGCGTCGCACGGCCTGCGAAGCGTCCCGACAGCACGTACCGCCGGCTCTGATCCTGGGCTCGGCCGGGTACGCCGATGGCCACCGGCCGGGCGCGGCGGCTGCTGCGGCCGGCCGAGTCCGGCGCGGCCACGGGTCTGCGACCAGCAGCCTCGCGGCCGGAACACGACGTGGCGCGGTTCAGCGTCAGATCCGGGGTTCGGGGCGTGCCCCGCAACTCGCTCCCCGGCGACCTGGTAGGACCCGATGGATTACCGATGGTAGTATTCGGGTATGAAAGTCAGTGTGAGCCTGCCCGGCGATGACGTGGAGTTCCTGGACGCGTACGCGCGCGAGCAGGGCCTCGACTCGAGATCGGCGGCCGTCCACCGCGCGATTCGAGCGCTCCGTACCGCCGAATTGACCAGCGCCTATGAAGGTGCGTGGGACGAATGGGCCGAGACGTCCGAGGCAGCTGCCTGGGACACGACTGCCCGCGACGGGCTCTCGTCCTGATGCAGCGAGGCGACATCGTCACGGTCGACCTCGATCCGGTCATCGGCTCCGAGGCCAACAAGCGGCGTCCCGCCGTGATCGTCGGCAACGACGCGGCGAACGCGAGCGCGCAGCGTCTCGGGCGCGGCGTCGTCACCGTCGTCCCCCTGACCACGAATGTGGAGCGGATCTACCCGTTCCAGGTGCTGCTCCCGGCGCGCGCGACGAGGCTCGGCCAGGACTCCAAGGCCCAGGCCGAGCAGGTTCGCTCCATTTCGGTGCAGCGGCTCGGGCCCCAACTCGGCGCCGTGCCCGCGGACCTGATGCGGCGGATCGACGAGGCGCTCCGGCTGCATCTCGCACTCTGAGCGCCCGCCGGCGCCGGACCGCACGCCGCTGGTCTCGGGGCTTGCCCCGCAGTCAGGCGAACGGATCCCGCGCTTCGAGCCCGTCGAACCTGCGGAAGTCGCGATCGCGGGTGTAGATGATTCGGACGCCGTGCTGCCGCATGAGCGTGGCCAGGTGGGCATCCGGGACGTCGTTGCCGCTCGTGCGCTCGCCCGCCACGGATCGAAACGTGGGCCAGAACCCGTCGACCTCACCAGGCGCACGAACGTGCGGGCGATCGAGCAGCGCCTCCACGTTGCGCATCGCCTCGGCAGTCGGCAGGGGGCGCGGCAGGATCGCCGGGTGCGTGACGAGGCGCAGGTAGCCCATCAACGTCGGCCAGAACAGGTACACGATCTCGGGCCCCGCGGCGAGCCGTTCAAGAAGTGTCCTTGCCGGGCGGTGGAGGAGGTCGGCGGTGTTGGACGCATAGAAGAGCACGTTGGCGTCTACGGTTGAGCTCATGCGTCCGACGCGAGCGCGCGGCGAACGGCCTCTGAGTCCTCCAGGTCCACGAGCGGACGACCGAGATCGGCGGTGATCCAGTCGAAGTCCGGCGCCGGGGGGTCGCGGTCGCGCGAGACCGCTCGGGCGAGCAGTTCCGACGCAACCTGACCCATGCTCTTGCGTTCGCGCGCGCTCCGCCGTCGCAGTTCGCGCAGGACGGCCGGGTCAAGGTCGAGCGTGGTGCGAGCCATGATGCGTGATGCTGTGTCGATGAGCATCAGATGTCAAGGCGCGCTTAGGCCAATGGCGCGGAAATCCGGTCAATGCCCGCAATCGCATCGACCTCGCTGATCAGGTCGCGCGGGAGCGAGAGGTTGGCTGCAGTGCGCACGGACATGCGCGGAGGTATGCGCAGAACGCGGCGGGCGTCAACGTGAGGCTTGGACGAGAGGCGCGAGGGGCCGGCCGGCGGCAGCCGTTCCCGGCGCGGCCACGCGTCCACGAGGGGCATCTTCGTGGGCGGAATGCGACTCGGCGGTGTCCGGAGTCGGTGCCGGGGCTCGGGGCGCGCCCCGCCGTCGTATGGATCGACTCCAAGGCGCAGGCTGAACAGGTCCGGTCGATCCACGTCGAGCGAATCGGCAGCCGGCTGGGCGTCGTCCCTGCAGCGCCTCTGACCCCGCGCGGGCCTTCGAGCTCCCCGGGGTCGCCTCGGCCACCTGCGCCTGCCCGACGGCGCCGTTTCGAGGCGTGCGACAGCGCGTGATCTGGCAATCTGGTAATCTGTCCAGATGAAGACGACGCTGAACATCAACGACGATCTCTACCGTGACCTCAAGGTGGAGGCGGCACGCGATGGTGTGACGGTCCAGGCACTCCTCGACACGGCGCTGCGGCACTGGTTGGAGCGGCGCGGCAGGGGAGTCGAGCCTCGCCTGCGAGTGTCGGAGTCGCCGGCTGTTTACCGCACGAGCCGGGCCGTTTCGCCGAGGGAGCGGTCGCGCCCGTCGGGTTCGAACCGACCCCCGTTGACGCGGGAGCAGGTGCTGGCCCGGTGGCGGAGTCTGCCCTCCTACGATCCGGCGGAGCTGCGGCGCGATGTCGAACGCATCTTCGACACGTCGCTGTGAGTGACAACGAAGCAGGACTGCTGGACACCAGTGTCGTGATCCTGCTCGCGCGCCTGCGCGACCCGATGACGCTCCCACCGGACCCTCGGATCTCCGCCGTGACGCTTGCGGAGCTGACCCTGGGCCCGCTGGTGGCGGCGTCTGATGAGGAGCGTGTCGTCCGCCAGGCGCACCTGCAACAGGCCGAAGCGGACTTCGAGCCGCTGCCGTTCGACGCCGCGGCCGCCCGTGCGTTCGGTCGCGTCGCCGCGTCGATCCGGCGGTCCGGCCGCAAGCCGGCAGCGAGGTCGTTCGACGCGATGATCGCCGCTATTGCCATCGCAAACGACTTGCCCGTCTACACCGTCAACCCCCAGGACTTCGCGGGAATCGATGAACTCACCGTAATTGCCGTCCCGCATCCGGACTGATGCCGGTCCGGCTGCGCGTGGGCGGCTGGTGCCGCGGGCGGGCCGCGGCGATGAGTGCCCCGGGGCGCACAGCGCGCGCCGCCGAGGGCGGGTTTCCTCCCAGGCACAGATTCCGTCAGGCGGAGGCCGAACGTTGTCTGGCACGAAACGATCCGCGCGTTTTCGAGGGTTCGGCGGGCGGGGACAGCCTCTGCGTTATCTGGTGGGAAGCGAAACGGGCGGTTGAGCTCGTGAATCGTGCCTGGGAGGCAACGGCGCGCGATTCGACGACGGAATCGTTGTCCACCAGGAAATCTGCTCCGGTGGGCAAAGCCCGGGGCCACCGACACGGCCGGTGGCGAGCCGAGCGTCGCCCGCACCGACCTCAGCCCGGGGCGGCCCAGGGTGGCGGGGCGATCGTGGCGGGCCGATTGCCATCCGCCGCCGAGCGGACGACGGCATCGATGATCGCGACCGAGCGCCAGGCGTGCTCGGCGGGGCTGGCCGTCCGGCGGCCCGTCTCGATGCCGGCGAGCATGTCGCGGATGCCGGCCTCCATGCCGGCGACCGTGTACTCGGGGCTGATCCGCTCGGTGCGTGGCTTGCTCCATTCGGCCTGCGCGCCGTGGCCGATGAGCTTGATCACGGTCACGGATGCCCCCTCGTCGTCGAGGCTCAGCCGCCCATCGGGGCCGCGCAGGGTGACCATGATGCCGGGCATGGTGTCCTTCATGCCGGTCAGGTAGCCGCGCACGCCGTTGCGGAAGGCGACGTAGTAGTTGGCGCCGGGCTCGGTCTCGATGGAGCGGCCGCCGTCACCCCGGTACTCGGTCCCGTAGTCCTCGAAGCCGGGCTCGAGCTCGCCCATCACCCAGGCGGGGTCGGAGTCGGCGAAGTAGACCATCTGGTCGACCGCGTGGGCGTGGTTGCGCCACAAGAGCGCCCGCTCGCCGCCGATCTCGACCATGATCTGCGACAGCTTCCCCAGCTTTCCCTGCTGGACGAAGGCGTGCGACGCCGCGTGGTAGGGCGAGAAGCGGCGCTGGGTATCCACGTTGACGACGACCTTGCGCGCACGGGCGGCCTCCACCATCCGCGTGGCGTCCTCGAGGCTAGTGGCGAAGGGCTTCTCGACGAAGATCCCCCGGGCGCCGGCCTCCACCGCCGCGATGAAGGGATCCGCGTGCAGAAAGTCCGGTGTCGCGATCGTCACGACGTCGGGCTTCACGGCGGCCAGCATCTCGGCGTAGTCGTCGTACGTCCGTACGCCCGGCCACCGGCTGCCCCAGCGCTCCACGAACTGGTCCCGCAGGCCGGGCACGATGTCGCACCCGGCCACCACGTCCACGTTGGGGATCGCCGCGAGGGCTGCCGCGTGGCTGTAGGGGGTGGATGTGCCCAGGACGGGGTCCGGGGCCGGCGGCGGCGGGTCCGTCGCGATCCAGCTGAGGCCGATCATTGCGGCGCGGTAGTTCGCCATGGTTCGCGTGTCCTCCTCCGGGCGATCCTGGTTGGTGGTGCCAGTCTGCGCGGCGCGAGCCAAGAATTGGGGACCTGGACGCGCGAACGCATCGTTCCTCGTGGCCGCCTATACTGCGCTGATGCTCCGTCGGATCGCCGGGTGGCTCCTCGCCCTGTTCATCGGCGCCGCGGTGGCGGGCTGCGGACAGGCTGGCGGCTCGTCCGCGACGCCGTCACCGACCCCCTCGGCGTCTTTGTCAGCTCCAACGCCCACCATCTCGGCGGGGCCGACCGCTGCGCGCACGATCACGCTGGCGGACAACGGCCGCTCCGTCACGCTGGCGGTCGGCGATCGGTTCCAGCTGATGCTCGGCACGGACTTCGACTGGACGCTCATGCCGGTGGATCTGTTGGTCATCACGCGACTCCCGGACGGCACCCTCCCGCCGGGCGTCCAGGGTTCCTACGAGGCGGTCGCCCCGGGC
Source organism: Chloroflexota bacterium (assembly GCA_016875645.1). Lineage (GTDB taxonomy): Bacteria > Chloroflexota > Limnocylindria > Limnocylindrales > CSP1-4 > VGPE01. The sequence continues at coordinate 2,153 of VGPE01000084.1, read as the reverse complement.
ACGGTGAAGATGTCCGCCGTCGGCGACCCGCCGTGTCGCAAGGTGACGCCCCCGTGCGGTGCGCCGTCCATCCTCTTCGAGGTGACGCTCGTCGTGCGCTGAGGGCCAGATGCCACTCGGCTCGCGTCGCCTCCAGCCGGCGCGAGATGGTCGCGGGGGTCAGGGCGGGCGTCTCGCAGCGATCGGCCGCCACGTGACCGGGGGGCTGTGCCACTTGGCCCTCTGATGATTATGATTGGAAGGCTGGCAGCTCGCGCGGTCACGTCACTGTCATGGCCGGTTCCCGGATCATTCGGCGGGGGCGTCGGGCCGGCGCGGCCGAGGGGATCGCGGCCATCGTTCTTGCGGTGCTGATGGGCGGCGGGCTGCTCGCCGTTGTCGACGCCAACGTCGTCGTGCGGCGTCCCGATCCGTCGCTGACCGCCGCGCTCGCAACGGCCTGCTCCAATCGCGCTGTCCCGGGCGCGGCGGCCGTGCAGCCGGCGGGGAATCACCTCGTCGTCCTCGGGGCGTCGGGCGCGGAGGATGGCTGGACGGGGTTCCCGCCGATCGCCTGGCGGCCAGCGAGCCTCGCCGACGCGGAGCTGGTCGCATGCGTGGAGCCCGAGACCACGTCGGTGATCGAGGTCTGCGAGTACGTGAACGGCCCCAGCATCACGCGGTACGCAGCCACGCGGTCGGTCGTGGTCGTGGAGGCGGCCACCGGCGATACGGTCGCCGTGTTCTCCGTCGTGGACGAGGCTCGAGCGTGCCGCGCGTCCGAGCAGAAGGACACGACCGAGCTGCGTGGGAGCGTGGGTTGGGGGCTGGTCGAAGCGCACCTCGCATCCATCGTCGAGCACGGCGTCTACGTCGATCCGGACGCCGACGACATCGCGGGTCCGGCCGACAGCGAAGAACCAACGCCGACGGAGGGGCGCTCGACCCAGGCGCCCACGACATCGCCGAAGGCCACAGCCAGGCCGACGACCCGGCCGACGACCCGGCCGACGACCCGGCCGACGCCGACGCCCGAGGTCGCATCGATGTAGCTCCGCAAGGCCATCAAGGCGGGCGTCGTCAGCGCCCGTGGGACCGACGATGGGCTCCAGCGACTGGAGCTCAAGCTGACCTCGAAGTCGGAGGTTCCGCTGCGGGTCGTGGTTACGATCGGAACGCTCTTCGATCCGGCGGCCGCCGCGACGCAGGTGATGGTCGTCCTGCGCGGCACCTCGGTCGACCTGGCGCCCGGCAGCAGCGAGAAGGTCACGCTCGAGGTCGCCTGCGCCGAGATGCGGGACGACCAGCCCGGGGCCGACGACTCCTTCCAGGTTCGCGCGACCCAGGCGTCGACCTCCGTCATGAAGCTGCTCCGGTCCGCGCGATTCCCGTCGGAACCGTTCCGAATCCAGCAGTTCGCGATCTGGACGCTCATCGAGAACCCGACGGCGAGTGGCTACGCGAGGCTGGGCAGCGGGATCGGCTTCGGTGGGAGCGGTCCCAGCAGCGAGGGGCTGGACACGATCGCGTCGCTGCTCACTTCGGCGGGGATCGACCCGGCGAAGTACCGCGCGCTCCAGTAGCCGCCGCGCCGAGGTTGGCGAGGCTCTCGGTGTTCACGATGCCGCACTTCTTGCACGGCATGTGCGTGGAGAACTGGGTGTCGAGGCTGTTGTCCAGCGCGATGCAGTCCGTCCCGATGTTCACCACGCCCCTGTGCGCGAGGTACCCGGGGCGTCGAAGCTCAGGCCTGGGTACTGGTCGGTAGCGCGGCTGGTGGGCTGCGGGGTTTCCTGGCAGGCACAGATTCTGTCATCGGGCGGGTGGACGATCCCCTCTGGCGAAACAACTCGGAGCCTCCGAGCGAGCCACGTCGGGCGGGACCGTGCGTTCGTTGCCGGGCAGGAACGGCATCCGCGCCGAAGGCACGAAACGATTGCTTCCCAGGCACAGCCACGCCTCGCTGCGACGAATTCATTGCCGGTCAGAAAACTCGGCCGCTGGAACCGCCCATGGGACGCTGGGGCCGCGCCCGGTCAGGCCCGGGCCACACGATGGGGTAACGCGCGAAAACGCTCGCGCCGGGCCCGCCGGCGGCCAGGCTGGACCGGCGCAACGTCGGTGGGAGTCATCGATCGGGTTGCAGCGTGACGCAAGCCGGAGCTCTGGCCAGG
>VGPE01000083.1 GCA_016875645.1 Chloroflexota bacterium | reverse complement strand
GGACCTCCTTGAGCCCGATGACGAGCGCGCGATCACCGAGCGGAGCATCGGCATCCTGACCGATCTGACCGGTTTCCGACCGACCGGCTACCGCGCTCCGGGCGCCGAGGTCAGCCCGTCCACGATTGCCATCCTCGCCGAGCACGGCATCAGCTACGACAGCTCGTTCATGGATGATGTGTTCCCGTACTTCCACCCCCCGAGCGGGGGAGTCGGGGCAGCGCCCGCGGGCGAGGTGCTGGAGCTGCCGATCCATTGGACGCTCGACGACTGGTCGTATTCGATGGTCTCGCCGTATGCGTTCCCGGCCGGCCACGCGAATCCCATCCGATCGTCCCGCGAGATCGTCCGGATCTGGACCGACGAACTCGAGGCCATCACCGAGATGGGCGGGCTCTTCGCCCTTGTCCAGCATCCGCAGGTCAGCGGGCGACCAGGCCGGCTGCAGACCGTCGAGGGGATCATCGCGGCGGCCCAGGACCTCGACGGCGTCTGGATCGCCAATGGCGCCGAGATCGACGCATGGTGGCGCTCGTCCGGTGCGGAAGCCCCGTCGGGCCCGGAACGCCTTGCCCGATGAGTGGAACACGCGACGCCGCGCCCCGCCCGGTCGACCTGCTCGTCACCGACGCGTACCTGATCACGATGGACACCGAACGGCGCGTCTTCACGCACGGCGCGGTCGCCATCGCCGGCGGTGAGATCGTCGCGGTGGGGGCCGCCCGTGACGTGGAGCCGGCCGTCGCGCCTGCGCGCCGCATCTCGGCCGATGGCGCGGCGGTCCACCCGGGCTTCGTCGAGTGCCACAACCACACGACACTCCACACCGCGCGCGGCGCATTCGGCGACACGATCTCCTGGAACGACGTCGTGCCCGAGTTCTACGTCCCGTACTGGAACACCGTCACCGACGACGAGGAGTACGCAGGCGCCGCCCTCGCGTGCCTGGAGATGGTGCGCAACGGCACGACGTGTTTCGTTGAGGCCGGCACCGCGTTCGAGCCAGAGGTGGTCGCGCGGGCCGCCGCGGAGACCGGCATCCGCGCCCTCGTCGGCGATCCCTTTCTATGGGACATCGGCGGGTTCACGTCCGACTCGCCGACGGTCGCCCGAGCACCGTACTCGACGGACCGGGCGCTCGGGCTCCTCGGCGGCCAGCTGTGGCGCAACGACCACCCGAATGCCCTCGTGCGCGGCCACATCGCGGTCGTCGGAATGGCCTCGGCGTCGGACGAGCTCGAGATTGCCGCGAAGGCGGCGGCCGACCGCGCCGGGGTGGTGCTCAACCAGCACCAGAGCTACTGCGAGGTGGACGCGGCCGACGACGACGCCCGCCTGGGCAGGCACCCGCTGCGGCACCTCAACGAGATCGGCGTCCTCGGTCCGAATTGCGTCTTCGCCCACATGAACGTCCTGCGCGAGGATGAGGTTGAGCCCGTCCTGCGCAGCGGGATGGCGATCTCGTGGAACGCGCCGGCGTCGATGATGTGGGGCGTCGGCGGAGCGACGGGCGGACGCCATGCCGAGCTGTACCTCGCGGGGGCGCCGGTGGGACTCGGGTCGGATTCGTCGAACTGGGCGAACTCGTTCGATATCGGGCGGGCGGCGACATTGGCCGTTCTGGCGGCGCGCGACGGCCGGTGCAACCGGTCGATGCTCTCTGCGGAGGACGGCCTGACGATGGCGACGGTCAACGGCGCCCGGGCGGTGGGCCTGGCCGACCGCATCGGTTCGCTCGAGGTCGGCAAGCGCGCCGACCTTGTCATTCGCTCGGATCGCCTGCCCGAGGCGCACCCTGTGACCGACCCGATTGCCGCAATGCTCTACGCATCGGGCTCCAAGAGCGTCGACACGGTGATCATCGACGGACGCGTCGTTCTCCAGGGCGGCGATCCCGTGCTTGTCGACGCGGAGACGGTCTATCGGCGCGTGGATCGCGCCGCGCGGGAGGTGCTCGGACGGATGGGCTATCGAACGCCGCGCCGCTGGCCGCACATCGCATGAGCAACGTGGACCTGGGCGCTGAACTGGACGGGCGCGTCGCCATCGTCACTGGCGGCGGCAACGGCATCGGCCGTGCCTCGGCGGAACTGCTCGCGGCTCACGGCGCACGCGTGGCCGTCGTGGACTGGAAGGGCGCAGCCGCGGAGTCCGCAGCGCACGGGATCGAGGCCGCCGGTGGTCGGGCCCTCGCGATCACGGCCGATGCCGGCTCCGAGGTCGACGTCGACCGGTTCGTCCGGACGACCGTGGAGGCCTTCGGTCGGCTCGACATCCTCTTCGCCAACGCCGCCATCCACCGCTTCGGGACCGTGCTGACCACGACCCCCGAGGACTGGGATCGGATGATCGGCGTGAATCTGCGCGGCCCGTACCTTGCTGCGCGCGCTGCGCTGCCGCACCTGATTGCCGCAGGCCGGGGCGTCATCGTCGCCACATCGTCGGACTGCGCCATCCGCACGTGCTCGCAATCGGTGGGCTACGTGGCCAGCAAGCACGGCCTGATCGGCCTCGTGCGCTCCATCGCGGTGGACTTCGGGGGCAAGGGCGTACGAGCCAATGTCGTCGTCCCCGGCGTGACGGACACCCCGGGCCTGCACGGCTGGTACGCGGTCGAAGGGCACGACTTCGACGCCGGGATCGCCAAGGCGGCCGCACTGTCACCGCTGGGCCGCGTGGGGCTGCCGTCGGATGTTGCCGAGACGGTCGCCTTCCTGTGCTCGGATCGCGCGCAGTACATCACCGGCGCGACGATCGTCGTCGACGGGGGCATGACCGTCACCTACGGTGCCGATTGAGGCGGTCGCGGTTGCCATGGTCCGGTTGACCGACGAGGAGTTCGGCGCACTCGTCGACGACGCGATCGAGCGCATCCCGTCGCCGTTCGCCGACCGGTTGCACACGGTCGCAATCGTCGTGGAGGACGAACCGCGGCCCGATCAGAACCCGCCGGGCCAGACGCTCCTCGGGCTCTACCAGGGTGTGCCGCGCACCGCCTGGGGCGCCGACAACGCAGCGGTGCCCAGCAAGATCTCCATCTTCAAAGGCCCCCTCGAGCGCAACAACCCCACGGACGAGAGATTGGCCGCCGCCGTTGAAGCCGTGGTCTTCCACGAGGTGGCGCACCATTTCGGGATCAGCGACGAGCGGCTGCGCGAACTCGAGGCCGAAGCCCGGGCGCGTGGGCACTGATCGTCGATGGACGGCAGCGGAGGCGTGGAGGTGCCCGTGACCGTGTTCAGCGACCTTGCCGCCGAGGCGCCCGTGCCGGCGCGCGGCATCCTCAGCCAGACGCTCTCGAAGGAAGGCGGCGTGGACCTCGTGCTGTTCGCCTTCGCCGCGGGCGAGCAGTTATCCGAGCACACCTCCGCGCGGCCCGCGATCATCCACGTCCTCGCGGGCGAGGGCGACGTGACGGTCGGGCCCGACGCGCACCGCGCCGGCCCGGGCTTCTGGGTGCGGATGCCCGCCGCCACGCCGCACAGCGTGGTCGCCGGGACGGGCCTCGTGATGGCGCTGTACCTGCTGCCGCGCGAGGCCATGGAGCCCGCATGAGGTCGCCCGCGGCAGGGACGACTATGCTCCGCGGACCCGGCCCGACCCGACAGCGACGCTCGAACCGCCGGTCGCTCCCTCAACCTTGGTGGACATGACCCTCGATTCCGCCCCAGTTGCAACCGACGCAGCCACGGCCGCCGAAGCGGTCAGCCCGCTGGAACAGGACCTCCTGATCCAGTTGGAGCCGACCGTGGCCACGCTCTACGACCGCCACGCGCGGGTCGCCCAGGAGTGGTTCCCGCACGACTACATCCCGTACCGGCTGGGCCGCGACTTCGACAGGGAACCGTGGACCCCCGACCAGCCGCGCCTGTCCGGGGTCGCGCAGATCGCGTTCGAGGTCAACCTGCTGACCGAGGACAACCTGCCCTCGTACCACCGGCTCATCCACGGCATGTTCGGGCGCGGCGACGGGGCGTGGCTCAACTGGATCGGCCGCTGGACGGCCGAGGAGGGGCGCCACGCGATCGTGCTGCGGGACTACCTGACGGTGACGCGCAACATCGACCCGATCTCCCTGGAGCGCGGGCGGATGGCACAGGTCCAGAAGGGCTACGACCTGGCCTCGCCCGATACGCTCCACGGGCTGGCCTACGTCACGTTCCAGGAACTCGCGACCCGCATCTCGCACCGCAACACCGGCCGGTACTCGAGTGATCCGGTTGCCGACCGGATCATGGCCCGCATCGCCGCCGACGAGAACCTGCACATGGTCTTCTACCGCGATGTCATGTCGGCGGCGCTGGACATCCAGCCCTCGGCAGCGATCCGCGCGATCGTGGACGAGGTCCTCCGGTTCCAGATGCCCGGCGTGGGCATCACCAACTTCCGGCGCAAGGCCGCCGAGATGGCGAAGGCAGGGATCTACAACCTCCGCCTGCATCGCGATGAGGTGCTGCTGCCGATCCTCACGCACTGGCGCATCTTCGAGCGGACCGGTCTCGATGGTGCTGCGGAGGCGGCGCGTCGCCAGCTCGCGGAGCACCTCGAGTCGCTCGAGGCGGCCGCGCGGCGATTCGAGGAGCGCCTCGAGGCGGACGGCCTGCGGGCTGCCAGGGCCGGCTAGCCTCGGTTGGCCGGCCAGCGTCGGTGAGCCAGCGGTCCTGCGCTATGATTCGCGAGCGCTCGGGCGGCTAGCTCAGCTGGTTAGAGCACTTGCTTGACATGCAAGAGGTCACTGGTTCGAGTCCAGTGTCGCCCACCACTTCCCCCTGACGGCCGGCCTCCAGTCCGCCGCGCCTACAGCAACACCGCCGCGAGCGCCCGCAACTGCGCGATCTGCGACAGTCGCTCCGTCGGGAGCGCCTGGATGCAGACGTGGTCGGCACCCGTGGCGAGCAGCGATCGCACGCGTCCGGCCACCGCGTCCACCGAGCCCCAGGCCACGATCGAGTCAACCAGCCGGTCGGAGCCCTCGCCGGTCAGATCCTCATCCGTGACGCCCATTCGCCGGAGGTTGTTGGCGTAGTTCTCGAGGCGAAGGTAGCGCCGCATGTGGTTGCGGGCGACCACCCGGGCCGCGCCCGCCTCGGGCTCGATCACGGCCGCCTGCTCGAACGCCACGACTGCGTCCGCCCCTGCGTGTTCGCGCGCGAACGCTGCGTGAGCCGGCAGGGAGAGGTACGGATGCGCCCCAGCCGTCCGCGCGCCGGCGAGTTCCAGCATCTTCGGTCCCAGCGCGGCGAGCAGGATCGCCGCCGGCTCAGTCGCCGCCGGGCCCACGTAGGCCGCGGCCGCCATCGCATCGAGGTAGGCCGCCATCGACTCCACGGGCCGCCCGTACGAGCCGCCGCGCCGCTCCACCGCCGGCTTGTGCGAGACGCCGAGGCCGAGCACGAACCGGCCTGGATACGCCTCCGCGAGAAAGCGGGCGCCGTTCGCCATCGCGACCGGGTCGCGGGCGTAGATGTTGGCGATGCCCGTGGCGACAATCAGCCGCTTCGTCACACCCAGCAGGAACGTGGCGTGCGCGAAGACCTCCTTGCTGTTGACGCTCTCGGGGATCCAGAGGGCCGGGTATCCCAGGTCCTCGATCTCGCGGGCGAAGTCGCGAGTGTCGCTGGCGGCCATTCTGTCCAGCTCGAACGACCAGACCCCGACCGGACCGAGTCGGCGTGCGAGCTCGCGCGAAGGGACAGGAACTGGCGACGACGATGGGCTGGGCGCAGTCATGCCCCCAACGATAGGCGATCAGGCGGTTCCGGGTGAGTCCGCGTAGGCTTCTGACTCGTGACCGACAGTGCCGGCTTCTGTGTCTGGTTCACCGGCCTCAGTGGAGCCGGCAAGACTGCGACGGCGGCCGCCCTGGCTCGCCGGCTGGAGCGGCTCGGCCGCATCGTGACGACGCTCGATGGCGACGAGGTCCGCACGCTGCTCTCGAGCGATCTCGGGTTCTCGCGGGCAGACCGCGACGTGAACATCGCCCGAATCGCGTTCGTGGCCCGCGAAATCGTGCGTCATGGCGGGTCGGTGATCGTTGCGGCGATCAGCCCGTACGAAGCGGCCCGCCGCCGGGCGCGAGAGTCGATCGGAGCGCGCGCGTTCGTCGAGGTCTTCGTCGACACGCCACTTGAAATGTGCGAGCAACGCGACGTCAAGGGCCTCTACGCGCGCGCCCGGGCAGGCGATGTGCCCGGATTCACCCGGGTGAGTGACTCGTATGAGCGCCCGACGTCACCGGACCTCGTGGTTCGAGGGATCGGGAGTTCGCCCGATCAGAGTGCGGACGAGATGCTCGCGACGCTCGCCGCGCGGGGACTGCTCGGTCCCGCTTCGCCCGCAGTTCGGTAGCCGAACCGCCGCACGAACGGGAGCCATCGGCGGTCGACGATCTCGTCGACGTCGACGTCGCGCGGATACTGGTGCACCTGGTAGGCGCGCCGGTCGGCGAAGTACTCCGCGATTCGCGGTGCGAGCTCATCGAACCCATCCAAACCAAGGGCGTCGTAGATGCCACGGACCTGGCCGATCGGATCGGCGACCAGGTCTTCGTAGCGCAGCTCGACCAGGCGGCCGGCCGGCACCCGAGGGCGGTCGCGCTCGTACGCCTGGAACATCGCCTCGTACGTCGCGAGTACCGACTCCTCGAGTCCGTCGAACGTCGGCTCCTGGAGCGCGACATGGGAACCGAGCGTCCGCCACAGCCGGAGCGTCGAGCGGTAGACCGCCCGTGGATCACGCACGATGTGCACGAACCGGGCCTCGGGAAAGACCTCGAGGATCGCTTCGAGCCGCGCAGTGTGCGTCGGTGACTTCAGGACGATTCGCCCGCCGACCCGGACGCTCACCATCTGGACGAACCAGCGCAGTCCTTCGGCCCATTGCCGCCGGCGCGCGGGCGAAAGCGCACGGACATCGAGCCCATCGCGACGATCCAGCCCCTGGTTGGGGAAGGCGAGGGACGCATAGGGCGAGGGCAGGCCGAGGTTGGCGAGCGCCCACTCGTCCTCCTGGGGCGCGTTCCAGCTGACCGGCATGTCGTCCATCGGCCGTCTTTCGGGCAACAGGAACCGGAGCCGCGGGAGGAACCAGCGCGTCGAGATGGCCTCACTCGGACAGAAGCACTCGAACGTGTCCGCGAAGCCGGACCTCGGATCCTGGGTGAGCAGTTCGTGGAGCAGGGTCGTACCGGAGCGCCAGTGGCCGACGACGAAGATCGGCGGTGAGGGCTGGACCGCCGCGATCCGCCTGCCGTGGCGTCGGCGCTGATACGCGCGCGCAAGGCTATGGAGCATCGAGCCGAATGTGATGCAGCAGGCGTCCGGGAGCCGGCGGACGCTGATCCGGAACTGGTTGCGACGGAGGAACGACGCCCAGGCCCCAAGCGACATCCCGATCCAGGGTTTCGCCGCGTACCAGGGGACCGGATTGCCCTCGCTCCGACCGCCGGTCACGGCCAGGCCTCGATCATGCCCGCGCCGGCGGTGTCGTTGGTCACGTCGTCGAGAACGATGAAGGACCCGGTCGCTCGATTGGCCTGGTAGCGGTCGACAAAGAGGGGCTCGTCAAGCTGGAACTCGACCAGGGCGATCTCGTTGAGGCCGACGCTCTGCCGGCCTTCGACGCCCGTGTGCGTGTTGATATCGAGGACCCGGTTGACCGCCGTACAGCGGGCCCGGGTGGTGCGGGTCAGATGCTTGATCGACCAGCTGGAGCCGGTGGTGAGGGGCTGCGGCACGAGCCAGCAGAGCCATGCAGACAGGGTGCGCGCAAGCGCCGGCAGCGGTTCGCTCGCGAGGAGGTCGCCCCGCCCCGACATCGGGTCCGGGGCAAGTCCCACCGCCACGCTGAGGCCGGTTTCCGCGCGCTCGACGTCGACGCCCGACGCGAGCACCCGACTGACCTCCACCAGCTCGCCCGTGGCGAGCGATCGCACCCGGTCGCCGACCCCGATCGAGCCTGCCTCGATCCGGCCCGCGAGCAGCCGTGCAGGCGGGCCATCGGCAGCGCGAGGCGCGTCGAGCACGAGCTGCACGGGCAGCCGCAGGGCATCGCTTGAGACAGAACTGCGGGTCGGAACACGCTCGAGGTACTCGAGGAGCGCAGGCCCGGTGTACCAGGGCATGCGTGCCGACCGCGTGACGACGTTGTCTCCATGCAGCGCCGAGATCGGCACGTGCGTGAGTGCTGTCTCCCGAAGATTGGCTGCGAATGCGTCGAACTCCCCGCGGATCCGGTCGAACGGCGCACGATCGTAGTCCGCGAGGTCCATCTTGTTGACACACACCACGAGGTTCGGCACGCCCAACAGCGACGCGATGGTGGCGTGGCGACGCGCCTGCTCCACCAGGCCGCGACTGAGACGTCCACCAGGACAACCGCGACGTCGGCCAGGGAGGCGCCGGTCGCCATGTTGCGCGTGAACTCGAAATGACCCGGGGTGTCGGCGATCACGAATGTTTGTGCCGGCGTTGCGAAATAGCGGTAGGCGACATCGATCGTGATGCCCTGATCGCGCTCGGCGCGCAGGCCATCGGTGAGAAGGGAAAGGTCAAGCTGACGACCGCGCCGCTGACTTGCCAGCTCGATCGCGGCCAGCTGATCGTCGAGGACACTCCGGGAGTCGACCAGCAGGCGGCCGATGAGCGTGCTCTTGCCGTCATCAACGGAGCCGACCGTCGAAAGGCGCAGGAGTCCACCGCTGCCCGAAGCCGTGGGCGCGATCAGAAGTAGCCCTCGACCTTGCGGTCTTCCATCGCCGTCTCCGAACACCCGTCGTCGGCCCGCGTTGCACCGCGTTCGGTGATCCGCGCCGACGCGATCTCCCGGACCACGTCGGCGACCGTGCCGGCACTGGACTCAACGGCCCCGGTGCACGTCATGTCGCCGACCGTTCGATAGCGAACCTCGCGCTCGTCGGCCGTCTCCCCGTTGCGGGGCCGGATGAACGCACTGACCGCCAGCAGCATGCCGTTGCGGCGAAGCACCTGGCGGCGGTGGGCAAAGTAGATGCTCGGCAGCTCGATCTGCTCACGGGCCACGTAGCGCCAGACGTCGAGCTCAGTCCAGTTCGAAATCGGGAAGACCCGCATATGCTCGCCTGGCCCGAGCCGTGCGTTGTACAGATGCCAGAGCTCGGGGCGTTGGCGATGCGGCTGCCAGCGACCCTCGGCGTCGCGAACACTGAAGATCCGTTCTTTGGCTCGCGCCTTCTCCTCGTCGCGTCGCCCGCCGCCGAAGACCGCGTCGAACCCGTGCGCCCGGATGGCGTCGAGAAGCGTCACGGTCTGAAGCCGGTTCCGCGAGGGTTCTGGACCCGGCTCCTCGTGGACGCGTCCAAGGCGGATGCTCTCTTCCACCGATGCGACGATCAGCCGCTCGCCGAGCTCCGCGACCCGCCGATCACGAAATGCGAGGACCTCCGGGAAGTTGTGACCGGTATCCACGTGCATGATCGGGAAGGGAAACGGCGCCGGTCGAAATGCCTTCTCGGCCAGGCGGAGCAGGACCGCCGAATCCTTGCCGCCGGAGAAGAGGAGCACGGGGCGCCCGAGTTCCGCTGCTGCTTTTCGCATCACGTGGACGGCCTCGGACTCCAGCGCGTCGAGGGCAGTCACGGCGGCGCTCTCGAGCGCGGCGGACGGCGCGGCGCCGGTGCGGGCCGTGCGCATGGCGGTCATGAGAGCGACGGAAACGAGCGAGCCCGCCTCCGGCCCTGCGGCTGGGTGTCCATGGTCCGGCGGATGGTAGCCGCTTTGGCGTCGAGGTTCAGATCCGCTACCATGCCGCGCAGTTGAACGAATGCGTCGATCGGGACGCGCGTCCTGGATCACCGTCATCAGAGAGCCCGGGTCATGGCTGAAAGCCCGGGCGGCAACGGATCCGCGACGCACCACCCGTGAGCGGCCGGCGAACCGGCCCGGGATCCGCCCGATACTGCGGGTGCAGAGAGCGCGGGCGCCGGCGTCGTTGGCCGGAGGACGCCCGCGAACGCGGGTGGAACCGCGGGAGGCAGCAACTGACCTCTCGTCCCGAGTCGGACGAGAGGTTTCTGATTCCCGGAGGTCCACGACATGAGCGAATCGCGCAGTCACGGCAGTCACGGCGGCCAGACGGCCGACGGTGCGGGCGCCGCCACGCTGGCGCTCGGCTCAGCCGACGATGAACAGGTCTTCTCGGCACCCGAGCGCGGTTCGGTCGAGGAGCTCCTCGACGCCGAGGCGGGCTCCGACCTTGACCCGATGCGCCACAGCGCGGCCCACATCATGGCCGAGGCGGTCATGGAGCTGTTCCCGGGCACGGAGCTCGGCATCGGACCCGCGATCGAGAACGGCTTCTATTACGACTTCCGCCTGCCCCGACCGCTGACGCCCGACGACCTCGCTGCCATCGAA
>VGPE01000082.1 GCA_016875645.1 Chloroflexota bacterium | reverse complement strand
GGGCGCCTCGCGCCGCTTCCGCGGCGCGGGCGTGGCCTGGCCCCGCGCCGATCTGCACCACGTTCACCAACGGACCGCCACGTCGCCGAATCGGGCACCTCATGCACAGCGCAGCCGCGATTCGGCGACCGAAGGAGACTGGACAGCCGGGAACTGCCGTCCGGCGGTGAACCTGGCGCAACGTTCGGCCACGTGGCGGCTGGTTGGTGAAGCTCATGCACGGACGCGCCGGACCACGACCGAGGAGCGCACGTCTGCCGCTATGCCGACCCGCGCGCCCGGGCCAGTTCCAGCGCGCCGCCGTCCATCAGCAGGCCCAGGTCGGAGGTGAGCCCGACGAGCCGGAAGCCCTGCTCGACCCGGGCCCGGGCCTGGGTGCCGTTCGCGGTGATGATTCCGGCCACGATGGCGTGGCGTTGCGTGGCGGCCAGGATCTCGGCCTGGGCTGCCTCCAGCCGGCGCGTGCGCTCGTCGGCCGCGACGCCCGCGGCGTAGAGGCCGAGGCTGAGGGCGAGATCGCCGGGCCCGATGAAGATCGCGTCGAGACCGGGCGTCGCGGCGATCTCGTCCACGTTGGCCAGGCCCCGCGCCGTCTCCACCTGCACCACGCAGGCCACCTTTGCGAGCTCGGCCGGATCCTCGGAGGCCATCGTCGTCATCGCCCGCAGCGGGCCCAGCGAACGGCTCCCGCCCGGCGCGTACCGGCAGGCGGCCACGGCGCGCCTCGCCTCCTCGCCGGATTCCACCATCGGCACCATCACCGACAGTGCCCCGAGGTCCAGCACGCGCCCGATCAGCGCCGTGTCGTTGGCCCGGACCCGGGCCGCCGGCGCGATTCCGCGCGCCTCGATGGCGGCGAAGAGCGCCGGCAGGTGGCCCACCTCGACTGTGCCGTGCTGCATGTCGGCCAGGATCTCGTCGAACGGTGCCGTGCCCAGAAAGCTCGCAATCAACGGCTCCCCGGACGACACCCAGCCCGAGTAGACGGGCTCGCCGCGCCGCCAGCGCTCGAGGATCGGGTTGACGAAGGCCATGGACGTTCCCCTCAAGACGGCGGCGCCAGGGGTGCCGCAACGGCTGCTGATGATGACGCGCCGTCGGGCCGCGAGGGGTGACCATGTGAGACCATGAGCGCTTATATCGACCCGGCGCGGCGCCCCCCGGGTGCGACCGCACGCAGGCCACCCGGAGCTCGGCGTCGATTCTGAGGAGGCTTGTGCATGACGGCGGTTCGTGACGAGATCAGCCAGGGCCCGGCCGTCGGCCAATCCTGGCCGCGACTCGACTCGCGCGAGAAGGTGCTCGGCGCCACGCGCTACGCCGCCGATGTCCCGGTGGCTGGCCTGCTGCATGCACGCCTCGTGCAGAGCGTCTACGCGCACGCCCGGATCGAGCGCATCGACACGTCGGCCGCACTGGCGATCCCCGGGGTCGTCGCAGTCCTGACCGCGAAGGACCTGCCGATCAAGGGCAGCGGCGACATGCGCATGTTCCAGCCGCTCGCGACCCGGGAGGCCGTGTTCGCCGGCCAGCCGCTCGCCGTGGTCGTGGCCGAGTCCGAGGCCGCCGCGGAAGATGGCGTCCAGGCGGTGATGGTCGAGTACACCCCGCTGCCGGCTGCGGTCGACATGGAAGCCTCGATGGCCGTCGCGGCGCCAGTCGCCCGGCCGCACAGGCACATCAGTGCCCAGGACGGCGAGATGGCGTCGCCCCACGCGGCGGTGGGCCACCACGACGACGTGGCCGTCGGCGAAGTGGAGATCGGGGCTGCCGCGTCGCCGCACGCGGCCGTCGGTGGTGCGGCAGACAAGCCCAAGCTGACCGAGGAACTCTCGCCCAATGTCATCGGGCGCCACTGGCATCGCCACGGCGACGTCGACGCGGCCCTGGTCGGCTCGCGTGCCACGGTGAGCGGCCGTTTCGAGACCGATTGGGTGTACCAGGGCTACCTTGAGCCGCACGGCGTGATCTCCTGGAGCGACCCGGTCAACGGCGATCTCGTGGTGAGCAGCGGGACCCAGGGCGTGTTCTACACGCGCTCCCAGATCGCCAAGATCTTCGGCCTGCCGGTCACGAAGGTCCGCTCCATCGGCACCCCGCTCGGCGGCGCCTTCGGTTCCAAGATCCTCGTGGTGGAGCCGCTTGCCGTTGCCGCAACGCTGCTGCTCAAGCGCCCCGTCAAGCTCGCGCTCACCCGGCGCGAGGACATGTCGATGACCAACCCAGCCTCCGGCACCCGGATCGAACTGGAGATCGGCGCGAACGCTGACGGCCGGCTGACCGGCATCAAGTCGCGCCTGGTCTTCGATGCCGGTTCGTTCAGTGAATGGACAGTGGAGAGCATCGGGGCGGTCCTCGTGGCGGGGCCGTATCGCTGGGACGCCTATGACATCCGCGCCTACGGCGTGGAGACCAACCGCGTGGGTACCGGTTCCTATCGCGGGCCGGGCGGGCCGCAGGCCTCGTTCGCCCTCGAATCGCTGATGGACGAGCTTGCCGCCAGGCTGGGCATGGACCCGCTCGAGCTGCGCAGGCGCAACGCCGTGACGCCCGGCGACCGGATGGTCGACGGCGAGGGGTGGGTCCGGATCGGCACCCGCGAGGTGCTGTCCGAGATCGAGTCGCATCCGCTCTGGGCCCGTCGCAACTCGCTGCCCGCGGGTGAGGGCGTCGGCCTCGCGGTCGGTGTATGGCCCGGCGGCCGCGAGGCCGCAGCCGCCGTCTGCCGCCTCGAGCCGGACGGCTCGATCACGATCATCACCGGCGTCGTCGACATGAGCGGCGTCGCCTCGGGCTTCGCCACCATCGCCGCCGAGGCGTTCGGCGTGAGCGTGGACAAGGTCCAGGTTGTCGCGACCGACACGCAGGGCGCCCCGCGCTCGCCCCTTTCGGGCGGCAGCGTCGTGACGTACTCGGCGGGCCGCGCCGTCCAGAAGGCCGTGGAGGCCACCCGCGAGAAGCTGCTCCGCTATGCGAGCGAGGACCTGGAGATCGATTCGGGAGACCTCGAGATCGTGGACGGCCAGATCCAGCCGAAGGGCGCGCCGGGCCGCGGCAAGAGCGTGGCCGAGCTCGCCGAGAAGCTCGACGGCTTCGGCGGCGCGTTCGAGCCGATCGAGGGCCACGCCGGGGCGCTGCCGCCGAGCCTTGCGCCGTCGGTTTCGGCCCATCTCGCCCACGTCAAGGTGGACCGTGAGACCGGCGAAGTGAAGATCCTCAACTTCGTGATCGCCCAGGACGTGGGCCGGGCACTCAACCCGGCACTGGTCGAGGGCCAGATGCGCGGCGGCGTCGCGCAGGGCATCGGCTGGGCCCTCCTCGAAGGGATGCCGTTCGACGAGCAGGGCCAGCTGCTCTCGGGCTCGCTCATGGACTATGCGCTCCCCGTCGCCGGCGACGTGCCGCGGATCGAGACGCGCATCGTGGAAGTGCCCGCGCCGGACGGTCCGTTCGGGGCCAAAGGCATCGGCGAGGCGCCGGTCTGCGGGAGCCCCGCGGCGGTGGCCAATGCGGTCGCCAACGCGCTCGGCAAGCGGGTCTACCAGCTGCCGATGACCGCCCCGCGCGTCTGGGCCGCAGCAACCAGCGGCTCCACCGGCCGCTCCAACAACGGCGGAGGCGCAGGCTGAGCACGACCGTGCCCGACGTCGCGCGCGGGGGGCACCTCTTCACCCTCGATCCGGGGCGGGACTACCCGGTCCTGGAGCGCGCCGACGGCGTCCACGTCTGGGATACGGCTGGCAATCGATACCTCGACGCCGTGGCGGGGCTGGGCGTCGTCAACATCGGGTACGGGCGGCGCGAGGTCGCCGACGCGATCGCCGCCCAGGCCGCGAAGATGCCGTTCAACGCCGGCAACATCTTCAGCAATGAGCCTGCGATCGAGCTGGCGGCGGTCATCGCCGACATGGCGCCGGGCGACCTCAATTCCGTCCACTTCACCAGCGGCGGCTCCGAGGCGGTGGAGGTCGCGCTCAAGATGGCGCGCCAGTACCACGTGGAGCGCGGCCAGCCGGAGCGGGACCAGGTCATCGGGCGCTGGACGTCCTATCACGGCGCCACGCTGGGTGGCCTGTCGGTGGGCGGCGCCGTGGGCCGGCGGGCGAAGTACCTGCCGATGCTCCTGGACATGCCCCACATCCCGCCCGTCTATTGCTACCGCTGCCCATGGGGGCTGACCTATCCGGCGTGTGGCGTGACGTGCGGCGACGAGCTGGAACGCGAGATCCTGCGCGTCGGCCCGGAGCGGGTGGCCGCGTTCATCGCGGAGCCCATCGTGGCGTCGGTGGGTGGCGCGATCCGGCCGCAGCCGGAGTACTTCCCGAAGATCCGTGAGATCTGCGACCGCTACGGCGTGCTGCTGATCATCGACGAGGTGATCACCGGCTTCGGCCGGACCGGCACCGACTTCGGGATCCAGCACTACGGCGTGGTGCCGGACCTGATGGTGATGGGCAAGGGCATCTCGTCCGGCTACGCGCCGCTCGCCGCCGTTGCCGTCCGCGATCACGTCCGCAGCGCCTTCGTGGACGCGAAGGTCGCCTTTGAGCACATCTTCACCTACGGCGGCAGCCCGGTCGCCGCGGCCGCCGGACTCGCCGTTCTCGACATCTACCGCCGCGAGGGCCTGGCCGAGCACGCCGCCGAACTGGCGCCCGCGTTCGCTTCCAATCTCGCCGGCCTGCGCGAGTTCCCGATCGTGGGCGATGTGCGGACCATCGGCTTCATGGCCGGCATCGAGTTCGTGGCCGACCGGGCGACGCGTGAGCCGTATGCCGCCGGGCGCAAGGTCGCCGCCCTTGTCCGCGAGGCCGGATTGCGCAACGGCATCGTGACCTACCCGGGTACCGGGATGGCCGGAGGCAGCGCCGGCGACATCATCTCGCTCTACCCGCCGCTGACCTTCACGCTCGACGACATCGCCGACATGGGCGAGCGGCTCCGCGCCACCTTCACCGAGGTCAGCGCGACTCTCGGCGGCTGACGGCCGCGACCCGCGGATCGCGAACGCGACGGAGGCCCCGATGCCTGCCCGCATTCATCCCGGTGACGTGATCCTGTCCATGGATCATTCCGTGATCACCCTGCACGAGGACGGCTTGCCCGACGGCGCCCAGACTGCCTTCCTGAGCCTGTACGACATCGCCTACTCGGTCGAGGTGGGCGGTGGCCGCGTCGCGCTGCTGCGCGTGCCATCCGCGGGGGTGGACGCCGTGCTGGCCGATTCGACCGAGCTCGGTGAGCGGATGCAGGCGCGCCTGCGCGGCATCGGCACCGAGTTGCGCATGCTGGACCGGCCGCCGATCCCGCTGCTCGACGTCCAGCGCGAGCCGTTTCGTGGCGATGGCTTCGGCTATCGGCTGCGCGCTGCAGGCCTCGAGGTCCACGCCCGCTGGGACGACTGCGAGCCGCCGTTCTTCGCCGAGGGCCCGGCGCCGGCCTTCTCCGAGCGCGAGGACATCTGGTCGGTGTTCATCGCGGCGCGCCGGGCGTCCATCGTTGTCAACGGCGTGCCCGCCCCCGGGGCGCCCTACGAGGACGCGGTCTGGCTGCCGCGCCTGCCCCGTTCGCTCTCGTCGGCTCACACGGCGCTGGGCGAGACTCGGGTGCGCCCCCACCGTTCCCGCACCCCGCTCTGACGGAGGACCGACTGATGCAGATCCTCTGGGCGATCGTCATCGCCCTGCTGATCCTGTGGCTGATCGGCGCGGTGATCAACGTGATCGGGGCGCTCATCCACCTGGTGCTGATCGCGGCCCTGATCGTGCTGGTCTACACGCTTACTCGACGGGCGCGGTAGGGGCACTCGGGGCAGCCGGTGCCAGGTCCACCGGGCCACCCAAGCGCCGACGGTCCGGCACGATCTGGCCGTCGCGGTCGACGTCGAGCCTGACGAGGCTGCGCGCGAAGATGAGGACCACGCCCGACGCGAGAACCGTCAAGAGCGCGAACGAGACGATCACGGCGGGTCCGCCGAAGCGGTCCGCGAGCCTCCCGGCCGCCAGGGTGCCCAGCGGGTAGGTGCCCCAGAACGAGAGTTCGAAGACCGCGAGCACGCGACCCCGCATGCGCGCGGGCGCAAGGTGCTGGAGCAGCAGCTGCGAGGTCACGCGGTAGATGCCGACACCGATCGTCATTGCGCCCGTGAGAACGAGCGAGAGCGGCAGGACCGTCGAAACCCCGAGCGCTGCGTATGCCAGTGCCGCGAGCAGCAGCGTCACGACGACGGCCCGGCCCCGTCCGATCCGCCGGCCGACGACATCGGTGACCAGCGACCCGACGAGGATGCCCACCCCACCCGCGCTGGTGAGGAAGCCCAAGCCGGCGGAGCCGGCGCCGAGGATGTCCTGCGCCAGGATCGGCAGCATCGTGAAGTAGCTGTAGATGAAGACCGCCGCGCACAGGCCCAGCACCATGATCGCGATGCTGGGCCGCGAGGCACCGACCCAGCGGACGGCTGCCGTCAGATCGCCCAGTCGGGCGCGCCCGGGTGAGGTCTCGGCGCGCCGCAGGCTGGGCAGCGTGAACACGATCAGCGCCGAGACCCCGAGCAGCGCCGCCGCGAGCGCGATCGTCGGGCCGGCGCCGATCAGGCTCACCAGCAACCCCGTCATGAGCCCGCCCAGGATCCGTCCGAAGCCGTACTGGAGCGACGAGAGGCCGATCGCGCCGGCCATGAGCCGCGGTTCGACGAGCCGGCCGACGAAGACCATCGCCGGCACGCCCGAGAGCCCGTCGAAGATGCCCAGGACGAACAGCGCGACCATCGCGACGCCGAGCGACATCACCCCGGCCAGGGTCGCGATCGCGGCTCCCGCCATCGCGCAGGCGGCCACCCCCTGGCCGATCAGCATCAGGCGGCGCAGGTCGTAACGGTCGGCCAGGATGCCGGCCGGCAGGGAGATCAGAAGCCATGACACGGTGAGGCAGATCAAGAGAAGCGACACGGCTCCCGCCGAGCCGGTCTGCTCGAGGACCACCCAGACGAGCACGGTCTGGAACGTCCACATGCCCACGCTGTACGAGATCGCCGCCGCGAGGAATCGCCGGTAGAGCGGCAGGCGCAGGACCGCGTAGCTGCCGGGACGCTCGCTCACGTGACGGGTCGCGGGCCGCGCGGTCGGTCAGGCCCGCAGCAGGCCGTCGCGGATCCGGTCGCCCGCCTTGAGGCCGCTGCCGGTCAGTGCCATCACCACACGCTCGCCGTCACGCAGTGCCCCCGACGCGCGTAACTGCGCAACGGCGGCCGGGGCGACCGCCGACGTCGGCTCGATGTACGTCCCCAGCCGAGCGAGCTCCCCGAGGGCCGACCACAGCGAGTCGTCCGGGACCGCCACGATGGCGCCGCCGCTGTCGCGAACGCGGCGCAGGATCTCCCGGCCGCGCGGCGGCGACGCGAGCATGATCCCCTCCGCGGCGCTCGGGGTGGGCGTGACCTTCCAGGGGTCGGCGGTGCCGCGCGCGAATGCCTCCGCGAGGGGGGCGCAGCCGCTCGACTGGGCGCCGTAGATGCGGGGTACGCGGTCGGTCCGCCCGGTCTCGCGCAGCCGCTCGAAGGCACGCGCGGCGCCGAGCAGCAGGGTGCCCGCCCCGACCGGCATCACGACCGCGTCGGGCGGACCGCCGAGTTGCTCCATGACCTCGAACGCCCAGGTCGCGGTCCCGGCGAGGCAGAACGGGTTCCAGAGATGCGTGGCATAGACGACCCCGGCCGAGACCGCAGCCGCGGCGGCGTCCGCGGCCGCCTGCCGCGGACCGTCGATCGGGATGACCCGCGCCCCGTAGGCGGCGATCTGGGTGAGCTTGCCCGGCGAAGCCGTGGCCGGTACGTAGATGTCGCAGGTGATTCCCGCGCGCGCGGCGTAGCCTGCCAGCGCCGCGCCGGCGTTGCCCGACGAATCCTCGGCCACATGCCGGACGCCCGTGGCCGCGAGCCAGCCGACCAGCAGCGCCGCAGCGCGGTCCTTGAACGAGCCCGTCGGCTGCGCGGCCTCCAGCTTGGCCAAAACCTGCGTCCCGCCGACGGCGAGATCCACGAGCGGCGTGGTCGGCTCGCCCAGGCTCACCGGGATCATCGGCGGCAGCCACGGCGCATAGCGCCAGACGCCCTGGCCCGAGAGAGCCGCGTCGTTCGGGTTCAGGGCGTCCGCCGGCAACTCGAGGGGCTCGCCGCACTCCGGACAGCGCCACGCCAGCGGATCGGCGGGGTCGGTGCCGCAGGCGCCGCAGGTGAGGGCCGGTGGCGCGGAGGTGGTGTGATCGGCGGTCATGCCCGCGGCCCGTCCTTGATCTCAGGCCGCGCGCCACCGACGCCGGCCGGCCACGCGGCGAACGCCATGGCTGGCGTGTTCCAGGCCACCCCGACGTTTCCCTGCCGGTCGAGCACGATGATCCCGCCCTTCGCGTCCAGGCGGTCCAGCATCGTCAGGCCCATGGTGGCCGCCTGCGGCGCGGCGTGGCCGCGCTCGACGAGGTCCGCGACGGCCTTCGCCCAGACCAGCGGGATGATCCGCTCGCCGTGACCCGTCGTGGATGTCGCAGCCGAGCGGTTGTCGGCGAAGAGCCCCGCGCCGACGAACGGCGAATCGCCCACCCGGCCGCGGGGCTTGCCTGGACTGCCGCCGGTCGAGGTGGCCGCCGCGAGATTGCCCTGGGCGTCGAGCGCCACCGCGCCCACGGTATCCCCGAATAATTGGCTGGCCCAATTCGGGCCGCCCCCCCCGCCTCCGGCCGCCTGCCAGCGGGCGAGTTCGCGCGGGTGGACCATCTCGGCAGGGTCGCAGACGTCGCAGCCGGTCCGTTCGGCGAAGAGGCGGGCGCCCTCGCCGACGATGACGGCGTGGGGGCTCTCCAGCACGCGCCTGGCCACGGTCACGGCGTTGCGAATGCCGATGCCGGCCGCGATGGAGCCCGTTTTGAGCGTGGCGCCGTCCATGATCCCGGCATCCAGCGAGACGGTCCCGGTCTCGTCCAGGAAGGATCCACGCCCGGCGTCGAAGGAGCCATCGTCCTCGAGGGCGCGCACCGCCGCCTCGACCGCGTCGAGCGCCGACCCACCATCCAGCAAGACCTCGCGCCCGCGCTCAAGCGCCTTCCGGCAGCCAAGCCGGTGGGCCTCGTACTCGCCTGGCGGGATCGCGAAGGCGCCGCCGTGCACGGCGATCGCGATGCTGGTGGGATCGACCGAGGATGACACGCGCTACACCTCCAGTTCGACGCATCGGATGGCCGAGACGCCGTCGATGCCGGCGGCGAAGAACGTCACCACGACACGCCCGCCGAGCAGCTGCACCGCTGTCGGCCCGCCGAACGTCCAGCCCCACATCGTGCCCCAGAGTGGGACCTCGGCGCCGGGGATGTCGCGGCTGCTCGCGCGGGCGCCCGTGGCGCGTCGCGCCTCGCCGTCCCAGAGCACCAGTTCGTCGTCGGTGACCCAGGTCCGACCGCCATCTTCGCTCAGGCAGCCGCGGATGCCGCGCGGTGCCGTCCGGCGCGCGTAGACCGCAAGCAGCCGACCGTCGGCCAGGCGAATCGGGTTGATCGGCCCGCCCAGGATCCCAGTGTCGAAGGGTTCGCTCCACGTGCGGCCGCCGTCCGTGCTGAAGCCGGCGCGTGCCGTGAGTGTCACGTCGTCCACAACGTCGTGGACCCAGGCCATCGTGAGAATGCGCCCGCCGGGCAGCGCGACCATCCGCTGGTCGTAATACGCGACGCGCTCGGCAGGGTCGTTCAGCGTCGGGACGGGGTCCGCCCAGGACGCACCGTCGTCGTGCGAGCGCACGACGAACGCGTGGTAGTGCCTCAGCCAGTCGGGGACGTGGGCTCGTGCGTGCCGCTCCATCGGGAAGACCCACTCCGGCCCGCCGAGGTGGAGCGGTGGGCCGCAGGGAATCGCCCACTCGTCGGCATGGCGGGCGAAATCGTATGTCGCGACACGCTCCCAGCCGCCGCCCGGTCGGGCGTCGACCTTCAGGCAGTCGGCACCGACGACGCCGGCCGCATCGTCAGTCCAGAGGGGATCCCCCGGATCCACCATGAAGAACCGGCACGCCATGAGGACCGTGGCGCCCCCCGCGGAAGCGCCGACATGGAACCCCGCGTGGTTGGGCTGCGGCGTCGGCAGACCCGCGAACGGATCGGCGAGGGCAGGTGGCAGCGGGTCCCACGTCGCGCCGCCGTCGTGCGATGCCCGCAGCATCACGCGGCCGTCGCGGCTCATCTTCGCCTGGCCCACCCGGAACGCGGCCAGCAGGAACGGCTCCGCCGATCCCAGCCGGCTCCACGCGAGCGACGGGGCGGACGCCACGATGGCCCGGTTGTTCGGGTATGGGTTGCGGTAGACCAGCGATTCGCCGATCAGCTGCATGGGCCACTCCTGCCGCGAGGCACCATGATCGGGCAGCGGCATCCCGGCCGCGGCCCGGCGGTGCACCCCGG
>VGPE01000081.1 GCA_016875645.1 Chloroflexota bacterium | reverse complement strand
TGGTACTCGCCGGACAGGGTCGCAGCGGCGGCACTGATCCGGCGGATAGTCCCACCGCCGGCGGCCTGCGTCCCGTACCCGCAGGCTGGCCGGTTCTCACCCGGAGCTCGTCCGATGCTGCAGTCCCTTCGTCGACGCTTCCTCTCAACCGAACCTGACGATGCGACACCTGGCGACATCGCGCCGACGGTCCTCGCCGAGCGGCTTGGCACCCTGCGTGACGGCGCACGCCGCGACGGTGTCCGCCCGGCGCCGCGCGACGCCGCCGGACCGGATCCGGCTGCGCAGGGGCCGGCCGAATTCGTCGGGTACGCGCTCGACTGCGAGATCCAGGCGCTGGCCGCCGTGGACGACATCGAGAGCGTGCGCTGGTCCGATCTGCTCAACTCCGCGAGCGAGATCGAACTCCGCGAGGCGGTCCTGACCGGCCTTTCGGACGGTGTGGCACACAACGTGGGTGACCTCACGATCGCGCGCGACGAGTTGGTCGCCGTCTGGGCGTCGGCCTTCAGGGGCACGGGCGAACGGCGTGTCCGGACCCGTGGCGAACGCGTCACGTTCACGTCGGGCCCATATCGGGTCGTGGGCTACCTGCACGCGATGCCAACCACGGATGCGTTCGCCACCTTCGAGCGGCGCGACAGCATGGTCCCGCTCACCGAGGCGCGGATCCTGATTCCGCAACCGGCAGGTGCGCCCGGGGCGCGGTGCATCGTGAGTGGCGGCACGCTGATCGTGAATCGGGCCCTGATGGGCAAGCTCGAGCTGTGGCACGAGGCGACGGAGTACCCCGCGGTGGCGGCCCGCTTCGCTTAGCGGATGCCCCTCAAGGACATGACTGGCGGCTCGCTGGTCGCCTGACGAGACCGCGCCGCACCACCGCCGAACGCAGGCCTGATCCGCCGGCCACGACGCGACGGATAACCCGCCGTGATCGTGCTTCCCCCTCCGAATGCACGACGCCTGCACCGACGGCGCGAACCAACCGCCCTGTCGGTGATTCAGCCCTCTTCCACGATTTCCGGGAGCGCGTTCCGCATCCCAGAGTGGATCGCCCACGCGTTGCGCACGGCGGCGTTGAGCGCCCCCTCGATCCAGCGGCGACCCCGGCGATCGCACGCATCGTTCGCGAACCAGACGCGGTTCACGGGCCGGACGACGTCATCGAAGTACCGGCTGGTCATCTCCATCGGCCGGAAGAGCGGGCCGATGCCGCCTGCGTAGCGGTCGAGCGCCCAGTCGTACGAGATCCCGAACTCGAATGTCGTGGCGGCCTGCGGGTGGATCTTGATCAGATCCTCCAGCGCCTGCGCGATCCGCTGGTCCTCGCTGAGCATCGAATACGCCATCGAGTCCTGCTCCCACGCGTAGGAGGCGATGATCACGCCCTTGCGCGAGGAGGGGTCCTGGCCGGCCGGGGTGTAGACGACGTTCCGGATCGCCAGGTCGGTGACGGTGACTCCGTGCTGGATCGCCTCGTCCTCCTGCCACCAGCGCCGGCTGAACTGCATGAAGATCTTGTGGGCCCGGCCGTAGTACACGTTGCGGATCGCGAACCACTTCTCGGGGTCCAGGCCCGCGATCTCCATGTGCCGGAGCAGCACGAACGGAACGGTGACGATGCATTCGTCGCCGGTCACCACCTGCCGGGTGCCGACCGCATCCTTGAACGTGACGCCGACGGTCCTGTCGTCCTGGACGATGCCCTGCACCTCGGCGCCCAGCCGGATGTCGTCCAGGAGCGCGGCTCCGAATGCCTTCGGCAGCGAATCGGACCCGGCATCGATGAACTCGAGGTCGCCGAAGACGTCGTCGTACCAATGGGTGAACCACTCCACCAGCGAGAAGTGGAACCGGCCCTCCAGGTTGAGCAGCGGGCCCAGCAGCCAGAGCGCCTGCTCGCTCACACGCCGATGGTTGAGCCAGCCGATCAGTGAGAACGTGTCGTATTCGTCGACCAGGCGCAACCACCCTCCGGGCTGCTCGACCAGGTCGATGAGCGGCTGCATCGCGGATCGCAGGATCTCGGCCGGCAGGCGACCGCGCTCGCCCGCCGGCAGGCCGAGCTCGAACGAAGCCGCAGTGAACTCCGAGCGCCGGATGCTCCGACCCTGGAGATGGATGAAGGTGTCGGGGTCCTCCATGCCGAAGGGCGTCGTCTTGAGTCCGAAGCGATCGTGGATGAGGTACTGCCCCAGCCGGTGCTGGCGAGGGAAACGCATCGCTCCGAACTCGCCGTACATCTGCCCGGCGAAGCCGCGGTAGGTGAAGATCCGGCCTCCGAGGCGGTTCTGGGCTTCAAGGATGGTGACCCTGTGCCCGGCTTCCTTGAGAAGGAGCCCGGCCGTGAGGCCGGCGATGCCGGCCCCGACGATGACGATGTGCCGCCGCGGTTCCGGCCTGCCCGGCAGCCCCGAGCGCAGGACCTCGAGGAGGTCGATCGGTGCGTCCATGGACGCGGATCATACGCACGCGCGAAGCATCCGGCGCCGTGCAGCTGGTCGGGCGGTGGCGCGGACAGACCCCGATGCGGGGACCCGATACCGCCCCTCTGCCAGACGGCATCCACCGTAGGCTGGTCTCCATCAGGCAGTCGTGGCGGATACCGGGGATCCACCGCCCCCGGGAGGCCCCACAGGAGGCAGGAATGGCCAGCGAGCACGTCGTGCAGGCGGGCATCTACCCGCATCGGACCGATCAGATGATCGCGTGGACGCGGGCCGCGCTCGAGGGGGCCGGCCATCGATACACCTTCCTGCGGAGCCTGCACGGACCCGAAGCGGACGCTGCCCTCGCGAATGCGGATGCGGTGATCGCGGTCATCGGCGAGAAGTGGGATGCCGGCCAGCTCGCGCGACTGGAGCGCTGCCGCCTCTTCGTAAGCCCCGGCGTGGGACTCGACGCGATCGACCTCCAGGCCGCCGCCGACATCGGCATCGCCGTCTGCAACCAGCCCGACGTGTGCACCGACGAGGTCGCTGACCACACCTGGGCGCTGATCCTGGCCTGCGTCCGGAAGGTGCCGTGGCTCAGCGCTCGGACGGCCGGCGGCACGTGGGACCGGACGCTGTTCGAGCCGATGCCGCGCCTGCGCGGCCGGACGCTGGGGCTGGTGGCGCTGGGACGGATCGGGCGCGCGGTCGCCCACCGCGCTCACGCCTTCGGCATGCGCACCATCGCCTACGACCCGTACGTGGACCCCGCCCTTGCTGCGCGGGCCGAAACCGAGCTGGTGAGCCTGGACCGCGTCTTCGCAGAGGGCGACATCGTGTCGTGCGTGGCACCGCTGACGCCCGAGACCCGCGGCATGCTTGGCGAACGGCAATTCGGCCGCATGAAGCCCGGCGCGATCTTCACCAACACGTCGCGCGGCGGCGTCGTGGACGAGCCCGACCTCCTGTGGGCGGTCGACTCGGGGCGGCTCGGCGCAGCGGGGCTCGACGTGTTGGCCAGGGAGCCGGCAGACCCTGCGAACCCCCTGCTGCACCGGGCGAACGTGCTGGTCACGCCGCACGCAGCCGGCTTCTCCGACCAGGTGGTGGACGACCTGCAGCGCCTTGCCGTCGAGGAGATCCTGCGGGTGTTCGGCGGCGGCTTCCCAAGCGAGGTGGCGTGGGCGAACCGGGGGTTGATGCCCGGCGGCGGCCGGATCGCGGCCGCCCGGGCCGCGGACGCCTGAGTGGCTACGCTCGGGCAGCCAACCGCTGCACGGAGGCGTCCGGAACCTCGTAGCCGAGATCGCGCAGGAACCCGGCCAGCGCCGCCACCGCGTCGGGCGCAAGCGGCGTGCTGGGTGCCACGGGCGTACCGACATCGGGGCCGATGAGTGACAGCCCGGTCTTCATGATCGCGGCCCAATGTGAGCCCCGGCCCCGGGCGATGTGCGAAGCCTGGAAGACGAACCGCATCAGCGGCGCGAGGCGACGCCACTGCTCCCGCGCGCCAACCAGGTCGCCCTGCACGGCCAGCGTCTCGTAGAAGCGCGCGGCGACCCGCGGGGTCATGCTGGGGATCGCGGAGATCCAGCCGTGGGCGCCGTGGGCGAGGCCTTCGAAGGCCACATAGTCGATGCCGACGTAGATCGCCGAGCCCGCGGGCAGGTCGGCCTGGAGCAGCTCGACCATGCGGTCGGGCATGAGGTGGGACATCTTCACGCCGCGGATCGCGCCCTCGCGGACGAGCGTGAGCAGCTGGTCGGTCGTGACGTCCACGTTCGTGCCCGCGCTGTTGTGGTACAGCACCAGCGGGATCGAGACGGCATCCGCGACCCGGCGGAAGTGATCGAGCACGCCGTCGGGGGTCGGCAGGCCGTAGTAGGGCGGCACCATCAGGAGCGAGTCTGCGCCGGCCCGCTCCGCGTGGCGCGAGAGGTCGACCGCGATCTGCGTGCTGTAGTGATGGGTGCCGACCATGGCGTGGACGCGACCGGCGTTGGCCTCGAGGCTGGCCTCGGCCACGCGCTTGCGGTCGGCCGACTCGAGTGCGAAGAACTCGCCCGAACTGCCGAAAGGCGAGATGCCGGCCACGCCCTCCGCGATGAGCCAGTCGATGTGCGGCCGGATCGCCGCCAGGTTGAGCGCGCCGTCCGCGGCGAATGGCGTCACCGACGAAGCGACCACGCCTTGCGGCAGAGCATGCGTGGTGGCCAAGCGCCTGATCCCCCCGCGGTGCATTCGCAAGCAGCGAGAGGGTAGCGGCTCGTGAGACCAGCCACATCGAGGCGCCGCGGGACGCGGGGATGCCGGCGGTCCGCGCGCGTTGGGCGACCGTCGATCAGTGCGGGCCGCTCGAGTCACCACCGCCGGTGCGGGGCAGCCAGGGCAGCGCATGCGCCGGCCATTGCAGATAGTCCCCGCGCCACCCGCACGAGCAGACCAGCTGTTCGGGCGGGAGGTCTCCGCGCCGGCGTCGGAACCAGGCGTTCAGGGCCTCGATCCGGTGGCCGTCGCTCTCCAGCTGGAAGTACCGCAGCTCCCAATCCTCGCGCGTCCAGTCCGCCTGTCGCTTGATGCGGAGCTGCCGGCCCACTGCGCGACGGGCGACGATCTCCACCGGCAGGCGCGCCCCGATGGCGTCGATCATTGCGTCCCGATGGCCGCCGCACAGGCGGACCGGCGTCGCGCCCGGCAGATCGACGACCTCCCCCGGGCGCGGACAGCCAACGTACTCGCAGTGCTCGTCAGCCACCGGTCGTCGACGTGATGTGGCTGGGCCGGTCCACCGGGGTGGGTGTCCTTTCGGGGCCTGGGCGCGTCCTCGGTCTGCAGATTGTATCGGGGGAATGACCAAGCCGATGGCGCACGGTCCATTCTTGCTTGACCACCGACCCGGGCGGCCGGGTCGGCGGCCCGGCCCCCGGATCAGCCCCGCCCGAACCGGCTCCGCCGGGCTGGTTCCTGACGTGCGGGCTCCGGCGGCCGTACGGCCGCGAGCGTCCGCTCGATTTCGCCCGCATACGCCCGGCCGATCGGCATCCGTGCCAGCCAGCGCAGGAAGTCGGGGTCCTGGCGCGCGATCTCCGAGAATGTCCAGCCCGCGTACCGTCCGAAGTCGAGGATGGTGCCCGATCCCTGGTTGCCGCTGTGACTCGGAGGCATGACGTCGCGATCGTCCGCGCTCTGCCTCGCGACGGGTGTGCGGCGCGGCGCAAGCGCGGTACGGCTCTTGTCGTAGGAGGCGCGCGTGTCGGGATTTCCCAGGACGTACCAGGCCTGGTTGATCGCGATCATGCGTTCGCCGCTGCCGCCCTCGCGGTCAGGGTGGTATTTCTGGGCGAGGGCGCGGTAGGCAGCGCGCACCACCTCGTGCTCGGCCGTCGGGTCGAGTTGCAGGGTGAGGTAGTGGTCGACGATCTCGAGCACGCAAGGGAGTGTGGCGCGCAGGCAACGCTGCGCGGAACCGCCGAGTTGTCAGGGGGCCACCGGGACCATGGTCCCGCTCAGCCGACGATCAAGCGTCCCGCCTCGAGGGCCGTGCGGGCGCGGCGGGGCGACGGCGCGTCCGTCCGCACGAGGATCGCGGGGATGCCGACCGCCTCGGCGCCCTCGACGTCGGCCCGCGGCTGGTCACCCACCATCCAGGCGTCACGCGGGGATCCGAGCGCGGTCAGCACGCCTCGGAACGCCTCCGAATGGGGCTTTTCGAACCCGGACGTGGCGGAGTTGAAGACCCGTTCGACCAGGCCGTCGAGCCCGAGATCACGCACGAGGTCCGGCAGTTCCGGGCAATGGTTGGACAGAATCACGTTCTTCCATCCGGCCGCCCGGGTCAACGCAAGGGCGTCAAGTGAGTCCTCGAAGGGTGCCCAGCTGACGCGCCGCAGGTAGATCTCCGAGAGCCGGGCTGCCAACCGCTCCGCTTCCAACACGCTGAAGCCTGCCTCCATGAACGCCGACGCGGCAATCGCTTCGACGGGCGCCCACCACGTGCGCGGGTCCGTGACGCGCTCGTGCTCGGTCTTCCACTCGTGCCAGCGGAAGCCCCGCTGCATCCTCGCGCGGAAGGCCTCCGCCGTGTGGCCGTGCCCGGGCTGATCCTCGTTCAGAATCTCCACGAGGCAGTCCGGCCAGTGCCCGCGGCGGTACGCGAGGGTGCCGTCGAAATCCCAGATCACGACCCGGTGAGCCATCGTGCCATGGTGCCTCAACGCGGCGATGCCAGCGTCCCGAGAACCTGCGGTCCGCTCGGGCAATCGGCGACACTGCGGCCATGCGCGAGACGGGAGCGGGGCGGCCGGTTGCCATCGTCACGGGTGCGTCCCGCGGCATCGGCGCCGCGACCGCGCTGGAGTTCGCCCGCCGGGGCTACGACGTCGCGGTCACGGCCCGCGGCGAGGAGGGCCTCGGCAGGACCGCGGCGGCCGTCCGTGCCGAGGGAGCCAGGTGTCTGGCGCTGGCGGGAGACCTTGCCGACCTTGCATTCGCCGAACGCGTCGTCCGCCGGACCGAGGCGGAGTTCGGGCGCATCGACGTGCTCGTCAACAACGCCGCCTGGCGCGAGCTGTTGACCCTGCGGACCCTGAGCCTCGAATCGTGGGAGCGGACCATCCGGGTCTGCCTGACGGCGCCCGCGTTCCTCGCCAGGTGGGCCGCGGAATCGATGGAATCCCGCGGTCATGGGGCCATCGTGAATGTCTCGAGCATTCAGTCGCGCCGGGCCGGCGGGTTCGCACCCGCGTACGTGGCCGCGAAGGGCGGTCTGGATGCACTCACCTACGACCTCGCCACGCTCTACGGCCCATCGGGAATCCGCGCCGTCGCGATCAATCCGGGCGCGATCGAGACGGAGATGAATTCCGACTACGTGGACGCGAGCGGGAACTCACTCGCCGCTGCGCAACTGGCGCACGTAGCCGACATGGTGCCGCTGGGCCGGCCCGGCCGACCCGCTGAGATCGCCCGTGCCATCGTGTGGCTGGCAAGTGACGAGGCGTCCTACCTGACGGGCACCACGGTCGTCGTCGACGGCGGCTGGAGCACGCAGAACGCGCCCTACGGATTGAAGCGCCGGATGTTCCCCGGCGAGTTCCCGGAGCGCGACGGTCGCGCGGGGCAGGCGGCAGACGATGGCTGACGGCGACGGCCGGCACGCCGGCGAGCGCCTCGACCCGGAATCGATCCTCATCGCTGCCGGGCGTGACGAGTCGCCCGGCGCGGCCCTCGGCGCGGAGATCGTCCTGAGCTCCACGTACCGCCAGGACGGCACCATTGCGTACGGCCGGTTCGGCAATGCAGGCTGGACGCACTTCGAATCGGTGCTGGGCGCCCTGGAAGGCGGTCACGCGGTCGCCTTCTCGTCGGGGATCGCGGCGGTGTCGGCGGTGATCGAGACGGTCCCCGTCGGTGGCACGGTGGTCGCCTGGCGGCGCATCTACCAGGGGACCGGACGCTCCTGCGGAGCCTGACGGCTGCCGGGCGCCTTCGCTGGCTGGACGCGGACCCGACGGACGCGGCCGCGCTGTCCGGAGCTCTCAGCGGGGCCTCGCTGCTCTGGCTGGAGTCGCCAACGAACCCGCTGCTGGACGTCATCGACGTTGCGGCCGCGATCGCGATCGCGCGCGACGCCGGGGTGCCGGTCGCGGTCGACAATACGTTCGCCACTCCCCTCCGACAACGGCCCCTCGGACTGGGTGCTGCGTACGCCGTTCACAGCGCGACCAAGCTGCTTGCCGGCCACTCCGACGCGATCCTCGGGGCGGTGGTCGCCGCGGACGTGGTGCTGAGCGCTGCGATGGTGGAGCACCGGACCACCCGGGGCGCCGTGCCGGGCGCCATGGAGGCATTCCTCGCGCTTCGCGGAATGCGGACCCTGGCCGTCCGCCTCGCGCGGATCGAGGCGACTGCCGGCGCCCTTGCTCAGCGGCTTGCCGCGCATCCGGCTGTGGAGCGGGTCCGGTACCCGGGGCTGCCGACTGATCCGAACCACGCAGTGGCGCAGCGGACCCTGGGCGGATCCGGTGGCATGGTCTCGTTCGAGGTGCCCGGTGGTGGGCCGGCCGCGGATGCCGTCGTCGCACGGTTCCGGTTGATCGTGCCGGCCACGAGCCTCGGCGGCATCGAGACGCTGGTGGAACGTCGGGCGCGCTGGCCCGGCGAGGACGAGGTCCCGCCTGGACTGCTGCGGCTGAGCGTGGGCCTCGAGGCCGTCGAAGATCTATGGGCAGACCTGGACCGGGCGCTGGCCGGGTCACCGGGTGGAGAGGGGAAGCGGTGAGCGTGGAGCGGGTGGGCGCCGTCGTCATCGGGGCGGGGCAGGCAGGCCTGGCAGTCAGCCATGAGCTCCGACGCCTGGGACGCGATCATGTCGTCCTCGAGAAGGGCCAGCTGGCCGACGCGTAGCGAGGCCGCTGGGACTCGTTCACGCTGGTGACCCCCAACTGGACGATCCGCCTCCCCGATGGCCAGTACGACGGCCCGGATCCTGACGGCTTCCTGCCGCGCGACGAGATCGTGGCGATGCTGGAGCGCTACGGCGCAGAGGCACCGGTGCGGACGGGGGTCGAGGTGACCGCGGTCGACCCCGAGCCGGACGGCGGTTTCATGCTGAGCACCAGCACCGGCCCGATTCGCACACCGGCGGTGGTCGTCGCGACCGGGATGTTCCAGACCGAGCGCCCCGCCCCGTTCATCGGCCGCCTGCCGGCGCGTGTGCTCCAGCTGCACACCAGCCGCTACCGCAATCCGGGCGCATTGCCGCCCGGCGGGGTGCTGGTCGTGGGCAGCGGCCAGTCCGGCTGCCAGATCGCCGAGGAACTGCTGGAGGCAGGGCGCACGGTCCATCTCTCGGTCGGCAGCGCAGGCCGCGCGCCGCGCCGCTACCGTGGCCGGGACGTCTTCCACTGGCTGGCGGCGTCGGGGTTCCTCGACCGGACGGTCGACAAGCTGCCCTCGCCACGCGCCAAGTTCGCCCCGAACCCGCATGCGACCGGCAGGAACGGCGGCCACACCATCAACCTCCACCGGTTCGCCCGGGACGGGATGCGCCTGCACGGCCATGTCCAGGGGGTGGAGGGAGAGACCATTCGGTTCGCCGCCGACCTGCACGCCAACCTCGCGGCCGCGGACACGTTCGCCGCCGAGCTGACGGCCGGGCTGGACCGGTTCATCGCCGCGGCCGGCATCAGTGCGCCGGCGCCGGACCCGTCGAACACCGACGAGTACGAGGGTCAGGACGGCTTTGCGATCGCCGAGCAGGCCGAGCTGAACCTGGCGGCCGAAGGGATCTCGACGGTGAGCTGGGCCGGCGGCTACCGCTTCGACTACTCGCTTGTGCACGCGCCCGTGCTCGATAGCGACGGGTTCCCGATCACCGCTCGCGGCGTGACCAGGGTGCCGGGCATCTACTTCCTCGGCATGCAGTTCCTGCACGACGGGAAGTCGGCGATCCTGTACGGGGTCGGCGACGACGCAGTGCACGTGGCGCGCCACCTGGCTGGCGCACCGACCGACGAGGACTGACGGCCGCCGTCCCGCTTCGGGGGCTCGTGCGCAGAACGACTCAGGCGGCGTCTTCGGGGCCGCGGTCCAGGTAGCGGTTGTAGAAGGCGAGAATCGCGTCCGCGTCCAGGGTCTGCTGCGGCAGGATCCGGTTCCACGCGACGGCAGTGATGGGCGCATCCATCTCCTGGTAGGGCGTGATCGTGATCTTGCGCGCGCCGAACTTGCCGGCCTTCGCCTGGTCATAGACCGCGATCCGCAGCTCCGTGCCCTTCTGCTCGCAGTCGGACGCGCCGTCGCACTTGTAGAGCACCACGACGCCGCCGTGCTCGAGCACGTGGACCCAGTGGCCCGGATCGAGGGGTGTCGTGCTCAGACCGTACGGCGCACGGGACGCATAGTGACGGCCTGACGAGGGCGGCCGGTTCGCAAAGGTGAGCGCGGTGCCATCCGGGAGGTGACCCGTCCCCTCGTTGCGCTGTGACTGGCCCAGGTCATCGCCGGGGTTCA
>VGPE01000080.1 GCA_016875645.1 Chloroflexota bacterium | reverse complement strand
CGTCCGGCCGGCCCTCGCCGCACTCGGCGGTCAATCCGAGCCACCGCATCGGGTCGATCGCGGCATCCTTCTGGAACCCGTCACCAAGAGCGGCGGGCGACGGGCGTTCCTGCGGGCCGTCACGTTGCGCGACGCCCGGGGCCTCGTCAGGCGCGACGAGAGCGGGCGCCTGCTCGTTCGCCTCGCCGGTGGAATTGCGGGGCAGGGGAGTCACGTGCTGAGCGCGCTTGCGACCGCGGAGGCGCTGGCGATCGTGCCCGAGGAGGGCGACCGCCGGCCGGCGGGAACGGAGGTCGAGATCTGGTGGCTGGATCGATGAGCGACGATCAGGACCGCGCCGGTCGGCGCCGCCTCTCCCACGTCGATCGCGCCGGCCGGCCGCGGATGGTGGATGTGACCGACAAGCCGATGACGGCGCGGCGCGCCGTCGCGGAGGCCGTCGTGGCGATGTCCGCCGAGACGCTGAGTGCCGTGATCGACGGCGGTGGCACGAAGGGCGACGTGCTTTCGGTGGCCGAGCTCGCAGGCGTGATGGGCGGCAAGCGCACTTCGGACCTGATCCCGCTGTGCCACCCGCTGCCGTTGACGGACCTGGTTGTCGCCGTGACGCCCGATCGCGCAGCGGGCGTGCTCCGCGTCCGCGCCGAGGCCGCGACGACCGCTCAGACGGGCGTGGAGATGGAGGCCCTCACCGCGGCCTCGATCGCGGCACTCACGATCTACGACATGGTGAAGGGCGTCGAGAAGGGCGTGGAGATCCAATCCATCCATCTCGTGTCCAAGACCGGCGGCAAGAGCGGGGAGTGGCTGCGGGCGTCGGCGGTCGGCGCCGCGCCGCACGGCCC
This sequence comes from Chloroflexota bacterium, assembly GCA_016875645.1. GTDB lineage: Bacteria > Chloroflexota > Limnocylindria > Limnocylindrales > CSP1-4 > VGPE01. The sequence goes on along the minus strand of VGPE01000080.1, from coordinate 9,709 downwards.
GTCACGGGTCGAGGGACGGCCACCCGCTTCCCGAAAGCACGGCGGCCGCGCGGCCGGTCGGATCGGCTCGAAGCGTACCGGCCGCGCATGAGGACCGGGGACGCGGTGCCGCCGACCTCGGCGTTCATTCTCACGACATCGGACGCCAGCGCGGCGGGCATGCGCGAGGACGCGTCCGGGGCACGCCTGGAGGAACGACTGCGGGAACTTGGCTACAGCGTGGAGCGGCGCGTCGTCCCGGATGACGAGCCGGTGATCGCAGCAGCGATCGCGGATGCCGCGGCTCGCCACCGGCTCGTGATCACCACCGGCGGCACGGGCCTGACACCGCGCGACGTGACGCCCCAGGCGACGCGGTCCGTGCTGGACTACGAGGTTCCCGGGATCGCTGAGACGATGCGCGCCGAGGGGCGTCGGTCCACCCCGCTCGCGGCGCTGAGTCGCGGCGTTGCGGGGGTGCGCGGCCGGAGCCTCATCGTCAACGTACCCGGCAGTCCGAAGGGCGCTATGGAGTCCTTCGCCGCGATCGAGGCGATCCTGCCCCACGCGCTCGAGACACTGGCCGGTCCGTTCGACCATCGGACCGCGGAGATCGCGCGCACGCTTCGCGACGTGGAGCGCTGACGACGCATCCGTGACGGAGGAGATCGCGCGCGTCCCCCTGTGGCCCCTGGCGATCGTCGTCTTCTGGACGGCGGTAGCCTTCTTCGCCCTGGCGATGTGGCGCCACCTGCGGGTCATGCTCGTTGTGGCCCCATCGGGGCCGATCGCCCTGCGCGAGACGCCACGGCGGGCATGGGCCGTGGTTGAGCACGCGCTGCTGCAGGTCCGGATGTTCCGTGACCCACCGGCCGCGCTGATGCATCACGCCATCTTCTGGGGCTTCGTGCTGCTCACCGTCGGCACTGCCAATGCCGTGACGGGCGGCCTCGTCCAGGCGATCGTCGAGTGGCCGTTCGACGGGCTGCTCTGGGCGGTCGCGAACGCGCTCCAGAACGTCGTCGCGCTCGGTGTCATCGCCGGTGTGGGCTACGCGTTCTGGCGGCGCCTCGTCACGAAGCCCGCCCGGCTGCACTACTCCAACGACGCGCTGATCATCCTTTCGCTGATCGGCGGCCTTGTGAGCGCGGTCTTCCTCAGCACCGTCTTCGAGGCGGCGCGCTTCGGGGAGCTCCATGGCGCGGTGATCTCGAATGCCCTGGCACCGCTGGTCAGCGGGCTCCCGCCGGTTGTCCTCGAGGCCGGATTTGCCGCCGGGTTCTGGATTCACCTGCTCGCGGTCGCCACATTTCTCGTCTATCTGCCGGGGTCGAAGCACCTGCACATCTTCACGACGCCCCTCAACGCATTCCTGCGCAAGCTGGCGCCCCGGGGCGAGCTGCCGCCGATGGACCTCGAGCGCGAGGACCAGACGTTCGGACTCAGGACCCTGGCGGACCTGGGCTGGAAGGACCTGCTCGACGGCTTCACCTGCACCGAGTGCGGGCGCTGCCAGCAGGCCTGCCCGGCATGGGCCACTGGGAAGCCGCTCAATCCCAAGAGCTTCATCATGGGCATCCGGGACATGACCGACGAGGCCGAGCACGGCCTCAACCTGATCCCGAACTCGCCGCTGGTACGCGAGACATACGGCCTGGACGACACGCTGCAGCCGGCCGCCCTCGCGAAACCCATCGTGGACGACGCGATCCCGTACGACGCGGTCTGGGATTGCGTCACCTGCGGCGCGTGCGTCGAGGCCTGCCCGGTGCTGATCGAGCATGTGGACAAGATCGTGGGCCTCCGCCGCAACCTGGTGCTGGAGGAGAGCCGCTTCCCGACGGAGCTCACGGGCGCGTTCCGGAACATGGAGGGCGCCCAGAACCCATGGGGACAGCCCAGGTCAACCCGGACCGACTGGACGAAGGGCCTTGCGTTCGAGGTGCCCACCGTGGCGGCCCTGGCCGCCGAGGGCCGGCTGGGCGAGATCGAGGTCCTCTACTGGGTGGGCTGTGCGGCCGCGTTCGACGAGCGGAATCGTCGCGTGGCGCGCGCGTTCGCGACCTGCCTCAACGCCGCGGGCGTGTCGTTCGCGATCCTGGGCCAGGAGGAGTCGTGCACGGGCGACCCGGCCCGACGCATGGGCAACGACTACGTGTTCCAGATGCTGGCGATGGGCAACGTGGAGACCCTGGGCCGGTACGGGCTGCGCTCCATCGTGACCGCGTGCCCGCACTGCTTCAACTCCCTCGGCAACGAGTACCAGCAGGTCGGCGGCAACTACGAGGTCGTCCACCACTCGGTGTTCCTGTCGCGGCTGCTGGAGTCGGGGCGGCTGCAGGTAGCCGGCGACGATGCCGGCACTGTCACGCTCCACGACCCGTGCTACCTGACGCGCTACAACGGCATCGTCGATCCCCAGCGGGACGTCCTGGGCGCGGTTCCGGGGCTCGACCTGCGCGAGATGGAGAACCGGGGCTGCCAGACGTTCTGCTGCGGTGCCGGCGGCGGTCGGATGTGGATGGAGGAGCAGCGCGGCACGCGCATCAACGCCGAGCGGACGCGCCAGGCCCTCGCCACGGGTGCCGAAACGGTCGCGACGGCATGCCCATTCTGCATGGTCATGATGACGGACGGCCTCAAGGACGCCGCGATCGCCGGAACCGGCGTCGCCTCGGCGCAGGACATCGCTGAGATCCTGGCCACGCGTGTCGTGCCCCGCTTCGGCGGTGGCCGCCAGCTCCATGTGCTGCAGTAGGGCCCCGCCCGCAGAACCGTGCCAGCGGTCCCCGACGATGGCGGCGCCGGCTCCGCCGGCTCGGGATCGGCTTGCTGGTCCTCGCGCTCGCGACGACCGCCGACTTCGTCGTCTTCAAGCCGATCCGCCTGTCCGCGCTCACCCTGGCGCTGGTACCGGAGCTGCTCGGGCAGGGGCCGCAGCCACTCTCGGCACTGACGCCGGCGCCCGTCAGGACCTCGGTGACGTACGGGTCGGCCGTTGTCGATCGGATGGACCTCTACCTGCCTCGTTCGTCGCCGGCGGAGCTGTCCAGCAATGACCGGTACCCGGCCGTGCTGATGGTGCTGGGCGTCAATCCGCTCCCGCTCGACGACGCGCGCGTGATCCGCGTGGCGACAGCGCTCTCCCGTCTCGGTCTGGTCGTCGCGGCACCCGAGTCGGAGCAGATGCGCAACTGGCGGATCGCGCCGGCCGAGGCGCCACATCTGGTCGAGGGCTTCGAGGTCGTGGCCGCCCGCCCGGAAGTCGACCCCGATCGCATCGGAATCGCGGCGTTCTCGGTCGGTGCAGCCGTGGCGCTCCTCGCCGTGGCCGATCCGCAGATCGCGGGCCGCGTGCGGTTCATCAACGCCTTCGGCGGGTTCGGTGACGCCGAGACACTGCTCGTGGACTCGGCGACGCGCACGATGGTCGTGGAAGGCATCCAACAACCGTGGCGCATGGGCGGGCTCGCGCGGGAGATGTTCCTGCGTGTCATTCTGGGTCTCGTCGACGAGCCTGACGTGCACGAACAGGTCCGTCTGCGTGTCGAGCCACTCATCCTCGGCGACGGCGCGACGCCGAGCTCGTTCGAGCCGGCCTTTGCCGCGAACCTGGCCGGCGACGCGCTGGCCGCCTACCGACTGGCGACGGCTCCGGACCGTGAAACCGCGCTGGCAGCCCTCGCCACTCTCTCCCGGGCGGAGCGGGCGAACCTCGAGGGCCTGTCCGCCAATCGCGTGGCATCGGGCCTGCGCGCGCCGGTATTCCTGATGCACGACGAGAGCGACACCGCGATCCCGTTCTCGCAGCTGGCACCGCTTGCCGCGGCGATTCCGCCGGCGTCGCTCCGTCGCGTCACACCGTTCCGGTTCTTCGACCACGTCCAGCCCGGCGCAGGCATCGGTCTCGACGCGCTGCCCGAATTGTGGAAACTTGATGCGCATTTGAGCGACGTCCTCTTTGTGGCGCTCTGAAGGAAGATCCCGGCGCCCCTGCGATGGCGGCCTGACGGCGACTCACCGACAGCCACGACCAACGGCAGGAGGACCCTCATGGCCGCTGACACCGGATCCGGTCGTCCCGTCTGGGTGGAGCTCAGCAGCACCGACGTGGACCGCGCGCGCGACTTCTACCGGCGTCTGTTCGGCTGGGACATCGAGGTCATCGCCGACCCCCAGTACGGCGGCTACGGGATGGCGCGCCTCGACGGCGACGACGTCGCGGGTCTCGGCGGCCAGCAGATGCCCGGCGCCCCCTCCATGTGGAACGTCTATGTCGGGACGTCGGACGTCGACGATCTGGCACAAAAGGTCTCTCGTGCAGGCGGCACGGTCATCGCGGGGCCGTTCAACGTGGGCGATCAGGGCCGGATGGCGGTCTTCCAGGACCCGACCGGTGCGTCCATCTCGGCGTGGCAGGCGGCCGGGATGCGCAGGTTCGGCCAGGACCGGCCGAACACGTTCGGCTGGGCGGAGCTCAATTCGCGCAACGTCGACACGGCCATCCGCTTCTACGAGCGGATCATCGGCTGGAAGCCGCAGGCGAGCGATGTCGGCGGGGGCCAGACCTACACCGAGTTCTCCAGCACGGCGGCCAGAGCATCGCCGGCGCCTGGGCGATGTCGCCCGAGATGCCCGACGACGTGCCCAGCTACTGGGCGGTCTACTTCACCGTCGACGACGTGGACAGGGCGGCCGACCGGGCCCAGGACCTCGGCGGCAGCGTGATGGTCCCGGCGCAGGACATGCCCGGCGGGCGCTTCGCGATCGTCAGCGACCCGCAGGGGGCCTCGTTCGGGCTGTTGAAGCTGGGCGAATAGCTTCTCGCCGGCGGCGGGTGGAGCCCTACTGGCGCACGAACCGCCGCTCCCAGCCCTCCTCGAACAGGTTCCAGGCGAAGTTCTCGAAGGGGTGCTCGGCGATCACATCGAGGTCGAGGTCCACCCCGAGGCCGGGCGCGGTCGGCAGCTCGAGGTGGCCGTCGACCATGACCGGGTGGCCGGGGACGGCTTCGCGGACGAAGGGTGCCGAGAAGTCATCGAAGAGCTCCACGATCTTGAGGTTCGGCAGGGTCACGGCGGTGTGGAGCGAGGCTGCCGTCGAGACCGGACCCGATGAGTCGTGGAGGGCGACGGTGATCCCGAAGGCGTCGGCCATTGCCGCGATGTGGGTCAACTCGACCGGGCCGCCGCAGTAGCCCACGTCCGGCTGGACGATGTCCACCCAGCGCCCGGCGAGGGGGTCGCGGAAGCCGTGGCGGGTGCCGAAGTGCTCTCCGCCCGCGACAGGCACGAGCCCGCCGGACGCCTGCCGGACATCCAGCCAGGCGCGCGGGTCGTCCCACGAGGTGGGCTCTTCGAACCAGCCGGCACGGATCTCGGCAAGCGCGCGCACCATCCGGGTGGCCTGCCCGGTCGAGAAGCGGCCGTGGCCCTCCACGAACAGCTCCACGTCGGGCCCGATCGCGTCGCGCACCGCCCGCAGGATGTCCAGCGAGCGGCGCTCCTCGGCCGGCGAAAGCTCGTAGGAGCCCGGCCCGAAGGGATCGATCTTGAGCGCGCGGTAGCCCATGCCGACCACGACCTGCGCCCGCTCCGCGATGGCCGACGGCTCCCGCTCCACGGTGTACCAGGCGTTCGCATAGACGGGGACGCGTTCGTGGACGGCGCCGCCGAGCAGCCGCCAGACCGGCACGCCGAAGCGCTTGCCCTCGATGTCAAGGATCGCGGTCGCGACAGCCGACAGAGCGGCCACCGCGTCGATCCCGCCCCGGATGAAGCCGCCCGAGTAGATCTCCCGCCACAGCCAGCCGCCCATGGCCGGGTCGCGGCCCACGATCTGCGGCTTGACGTGCGCCTCGAGGTAACCGACGACCGCAGCCGTGCGGTTGAGCAGCGTCGCCTCGCCGAGGCCCGTCAGACCTTCGTCGGTGTGGACGCGGACGAAGATCAGGTTGCGGTAGCCGTCGTGAAGGACGTGCGTCGTGAGGTCAGTGATGCGCACGGGTCCTGGGCCTTCCGAGCGCGGCCGTCAGCGGACGCCGGCTGGCACCCGCGTCTCGATCCCCAGCGCCTCCATGGCGGCCGCCAGCCGGGCCACGTCCGGGGCGGGCAGTGGCTGGATGGGCGGCCGCGGCACACCCACCTCGATCCCTCGCAGGTTCGTGCCGGCCTTGACCGTGGCGATGTAGCCGCCGCCGTCGCGGTCCACCAGGTCGAGGATCGGCCGCAGGGAGCGGCTGAGCGCCGCGGCACCCGCGTAGTCGCCGGCGCGCAGGAGTGTCTCCAGCCGGACGTCCAGCTCGGGGACGAACGTGGAGATCACGGTCACGAACCCCGCGGCCCCGCGTAGGCGGGCAGCCGGCTCGTTGCCCTCGCCGTGCATGCTCAGGAGGTTGACGCGGTCACCCACCAGCGCCATGAAATGGTCCATCTCGCCCGCGTCCACCGTGGGGTACTTGGTCCCGATCACGTTCGGAAGTTCCGCGAGATCAGCCAGGAGCGCCGGGTCGAGGTGCAGCTGGGTCGCAAAGGAGTTGTCGTAGACCATGATCCCGATGCCGATGGCGTCGCTGATCCGCCGGAAGTGATCCAGCACCTCGTCGCGCGACGGCTTGAAGTAGAACGTGGGGCCCACGAGCACGCCCGCTGCGCCGAGGGCCTCCGCCCGCTTCGCCCGCTTGACGGAGCCGGCCGTGTCCATGTGGTTGGTGCCGGCCAGGACGGGGACGCGGCCGCGCGATGTGCCGATCGTGGTCTCCAAAACGGCCTCGAATTCCGCGTCCGACATGCTGAAGAACTCGCCCGTCGTGCTCAGCGGGATCAGCACGCCGTTGCCGGGAAGACCGGCGCCGATGATGAACTCGGTCAGCTGCTCGACCGACCTGAGGTTGACCGCGCCGTCCGGGCCGGTTGGCACGACCGGGGTGGCGATGACGCCGCGGAGGGCCGCCTTCAGCTGTTGCGGGTGCATGCCTGCCTCCCTGGTGGGTGGTACGGGCCACGATGGGTCGATGATGGGCAACGTTCAGAACAGGGCAACTGCCGGAACGCCCGCGATCGGGCCCGGTGCGCAGGCCCGGCGAAGGCCGACCAGCTGCTCACGGCGGCCCTGACCGACCCAGGTCCGGCCGGTTCGACAGCGCCTCGTCGACGATGTCGAAGGCGCTTCGCGTGATCCGGACGCCTGCAAGGCGCTCCGCCTTCGAAGTGTCCAGATACCAGCTCGGGTGCATTACCGGGGCGGTGATCTCGGTCAACCGAAGTCCAAGTCGTCGAGCGATGTAGGCAATCAGGTCGCGGTCCACGTACGTCGGCCCGGCGAGGTTGAACGTCTCACCCGCGGCCGCCGGGCTGTCGCGGAGGCTGATGACCGCGGCGGCGATGTCGCGGGCATCGGCTTGAGAGTACGTGGGACTCGTGCCGTCCGGCGATACCTCCACGAAAAGCTGGTCGGTGCCGTCATCGAGCTGTCGGAGCGCCTCCAGCTTCTGCTCCTCGATTTCGCCCCGGCGCCCGAGGCTGTGGTACTCGGGCAGCGCCGCGAGCGCCTTGAACGCTTCGTGCACGAACATGCGGCGCCCGTAGACGCTTCGCGGATCGATCCATTCCCACGGCTCGGACACAAAGCTGAAGCGCAGGCTTGTCGCCGGGATGCCGTACGCGCGCTGGAACGTGCGGCACATCTCTTCGCCGGCGAGCTTCGCAGCCCCATAGATGGTGCCCGGGCGCCGTGGGTGGTCCTCGTCGATGGGGAGGTGATCGGGCGGGACCTTCGACGATTCGAAATAGACCGCGTCACTGCTCGCGAAGACGACGCGCCGGATCCCGGGCGCGTGATCACGGGTCGCCATCAGGACATTGAACGTGCCCTTGATGTTGACGTCGAAGAACTCGTTGTCGGTCCCTCCGCGCGACGTCAGCGCGGCGCCGAGGTGAACGACCGTGTCAACGCCGTTGACCGCCCCGTCGACGGACGCCCGATCCTCCAGGCGTCCCTCGACGATCTCGGTACCGGTGGCGGCCAGCCGTGGACTGCCCGGGTCGCCGGGCAGGACGAACCCACGGACGTGTTCGCCTCGCTCGCGGAGCAGCCGCGCGACGTGATAGCCGATTCGCCCGGCTGCGCCGGTCACGAGTGTCGTCACCGGCGAATCACGCTCCTCAATCCCGGCATCCTGAGCGCGCGCATCGCCCTCAGTATGGGGCTCGGCCGGCCGCAGGGTGGCACCGGCATCGCATCGGCCGACGTCAGCGGGGCGCCACCAGGTGCGGCGGCAGCCGGTGGCGGGCGATCACATCCTGGAGCGTCTCGCGCTCGCTGATGACGTCGGCCCTGGACCCGTGAACCAGCACCGTCGCGGGCCGCGGGATGCCGTTGAACTGCAGCGCCTTGCTCTCGGTGTAGGCACCGGCGTCCAGGAACCCCAGGACATCGCCACGCGCCAGGCGCGGCAGCGCCACGTCGGTCGCCAGCGTCCCGGACCAGCACTGAGAGTCCGCCAGGTTGGTCCGCACGACCGGCCGATCCGGGTGGTGCGTGGCCGGCACCGGGTGGTAGGACCAACCCGCGGTGGCGACGTTGAGCAGGTGGTTCCAGCTGGCATCGACGCCGACCCAAGTCTGGCCGGTATCCCGGAACATCTTGGACACCCCGACGCGGCTCAGCAGGACGCCGATGTCCGACGCGAGCAGCCGTCCGGGCTCCACGATCAGGCGCGGCCGTCCAAGGTCGAGCCGGTCCAGCCCGGCCACGAGCGACGTCGTGATCGCATCAGCGTATTCCTCGTACGTGGGACGGCCGCGGTCGTTGCCGAACGGACCGTGGCCCTCAGGCCGCCCGTATGCCATCCCTCCGCCGAAGTCCAGGTAGCCCGGCGTCCAGCCGAGTTGATCGCGGATCTCGGCGGCAACGTCGAGCTGCTCCGCGACGATGGACGTGAACAGGCGCACGCTGGCCACGAAACGGCCGATGTGGTGATGCAGACCGACCAGCTCGACCTCCGGTGCGGCGAGCGCCGCGGCGGCCAGCGGAACGATCTCCTCGATCGGGACGCCTTCCTTGCCTTCGGTTCGGACGGACGGGCCGACCAGGGTCCCTGCCGGCCAGTCGCCCTGCAGGTCATCCAGGCTGTGCAGCAGGAGACGCGTCCGGACGCCGACCCGCGCCCGGACTCGAAGCTGCCGGGCGATCCGGACCACATCGTCGAGCTCGGCGGATGCGTCCAGATGGATCGCAACTCCGGCCTCGATGGCAGCGCGGATCTCCTCTTCGCCCTTGTTGAATCCGTTGAGGACGACCATGTCGGGAGGCGTTCCGGCCAGCAGCGTCAGGTAGAGCTCCGTGGGGCCGAAGGCATCACCGCCGGCGCCGGCCAGTGAGAACACGCGCCGGACGGCGAGGTTCCGATTCGCCTTGGTGGCGAAGAACACATGCGAATCCGGGTAGCCGCGAGCGAGGGCGGCCCGAAACCGGCTGACGTTGTCACGGATCTGGGCTTCGCTGATCACGTACAGCGGCGTTCCGAACTGGTCGGCGAGCGCCTCGGCATCGAGGTCTTCGATCCGAAGCCGCCCCGCCTGGTCGACGCGGATGTGCTGCCGCCAGGGCGTGTCGACGATCTCATGGGTGCCGAGTTCGGATGCCATTCCGCTCCTTGGATCACGCGAGGGCGAGGTGATCGCGGCCGGTTCGCCTTGTGAAGCGGTTCGCCTTGTGACGGACGTGCGCG
>VGPE01000079.1 GCA_016875645.1 Chloroflexota bacterium | reverse complement strand
GAGGCCGCCGCGCCGCGACGGCGCCCCTCGCAGACTTCTGGGCCGCGCGCGCCGCGAGCGCCCCGGGCGCTCGGCATTGTCGGGACGCTGTTCGCGGCCCGGGTGTGGCGGCCGTCACCGGCCGGGCGTAGTGTCCCGGCACGCGGTCGCGAGGGACGATCGCACCGGGGGGAGGTGTGGCAATGGCCACGTTCGTGATCCTGGGCAACTGGACCGAGAAGGGCGCCGCGGAGTTCGCCAGGGCACCGGCCCGAGCGCGGGCGAACGAGGCGGCCGCGGCGGCGATGGGTGGCCGGATCGTGGCGACCTACTGGACCCTGGGCCAGTACGACTTCGTCTCGATCGTCGAGGCACCCAGCGACGAGCTGATGACGGCCGGTCTGCAGGCCACCGGCGCCGGCGGCACGTCGCACACCGAGACGCTGCGAGCGTTCGACATCGGCGAGATGGAGTCGATCATCGGCACCGCCCAGTCGGCCTTCGCCCGGCGCGGCTGAGTCCCGGGGGCGCCGGCGGGCGCGCCCGCCGGCGCCATATGGCCCGGCGTAGCCGCGGCGCGCGCGGCCAGGGGTCTGCGATCGATCGAGGTCGCGACGCGGAAGGCACGGGCCGGCGGCGAGCCGGGGTGCGGGGCGTGCCCCGGCAGGCTCGGTCAGTGGCGAGGAAGCGGGCAGCCGTCAGGGCCGCAGATGCCCGTGGCGATCTCCAGGGCTCGCTCGCGCTCGAACTGCTCGCGCTGCCACTCGTCGTCGATCGTGGGGTGGAAGCGCTCCGGGTGGGTGATGCCCCAGATCGCCTTGCGGATGGTCTTGTTCTCCGGGTCGAACGAGAGCGCATCGCGCCAGTGGTCGATGGCCTCGTTGCGACGGCCGAGGGCGTCCAGCGCGTGCCCCAGTTCCATCTTGGTCTGGACCAGGATGGTCTCGAGTGGGCTCAGCTGGTACGGGACGGCTCTCGGCTCCGGGCTGGGACCCGGGTCCTGGCCCCGGGCGAACCGCTCCACTGCTGAGCGATCGCCGGGGTTCGCGTTGGAGAACCCGCCGTCCTTGCGGAAGCGGACGATCCCCGCTTCGTCGACGAGGAGCCCGTTCGGGACCACCTTGAAGCCCAGCCATGCGCTCGCGGCACCGGTGGCATCGACCAGCGTGGGGAACGTGAGGCGGGCCGCCTCGACATAGGGACGCGCATCCTCGGCGCCGCCGGGATCCACCGCGATCGCCACGAACTCGAACGCCCGGGCGTCGACGGGCTCGATCAGCCCCTCGTAGACCTCCTGCCACACGGGCAGTTGTTCACGGCAGTGTCACCAGGAACCCCAGAAGAAGAGCGCCACCCGCCTGCCGCGCAACTCGCGCAGGTCCAGCGTCTCGCCGTCCAGCCGCGGCAGGACAAGCTCGGGCAGTGGTTCGCCGACGCGACCGTGGGTCGCAATGAAGCGGCCATCGGAGCCGGGCATCACCCCGGCAGCATACCGCCTGGTGCCGCCACGGGGGCAGCGCCGAGCCCCGAGCGCCGGGAGCGCCACGCGCCCGGCGCCGTCACGGCCGGCGGGAACCGGCGACGGCCACGCCGAGGCGGGCATCCTCCACGTTGCCCGACCACGCGCCGTACTGGTGGCGGAAGTACATCAGCGGCCGGGTCCCGGGTGCCGGCGGGCTCCCGGCCTCAACCAGCGCGATCAGGATCACGTGATCGCCGGATGCCAGCTCCTGGACGATCCGGCACTCGGCATGGGCCAGGCCGTCCTGGTCCAGGATCGGCAGTCCGTTCTGGCCGGGGCGCCATGGGATCCCCGCGAAACGATCGGCGACGGGTGACGCGAAGCGCCTCGCGACCTCGGCCCCATCGCCGTCGAGGAAGTTGACGGTGAAGGCACCGCGCTCACGCAGCGCCAGCAGCGTGCGGCTTGCCTGGTCCACGCAGATGAGCAGCAGCGGCGGCTCCGCGGAGACGCTGCAGACCGCGCCGACCGTCAGGCCCCGCGGACGTCCGGCTGCGTCGATCGTCGTGACCACGGTGACCGCGGCCGGCGCAGTTCCCATGATGTCGAAGAAGGACCGCCGGTCCACCGGGCTCATCTGGGTTCGGGGACGGCCGGGCCGCCCGACGGGGTCGTGGCGACGCCCGGGCCAGTGAGTCCGCCGCCTGCGGTGACCTGGCCGGTCCGGGCCGGCAGGCCACGCCCGCTCCCGACCTGGAGCGATCGGCCTCTGAACCACGAACGGCCGCCGACCGTGCGGCGGCGGTTCCCGAACAGGAAGCAGGCCAGACCGTCGATTGCCAGCCCCAGGCTCCCGATGACCAGGATCGCCGCCACCAGCTCGTCGTAGGCGAACCGGTCGCGCGAATCCAGGATGAAGTAGCCCAGGCCTGAATCCACGCCCAGCATCTCGGCCGGGACCAGCACCACCCAGGCAATGCCCGTTGCGATGCGGAGGCCGGTCAGCAGGTCCGGCCGGATGCCGGGCCACACCACCAGTCGCAGCGCCTCCCGCCGCGTGGCCCCGAGGCTCCGCGCGACGCGCAGCCAGGTGGGATCCAGGTGGGCGACGCCCGCGGCCGTGTTGACGGCAATGGGCCAGGTCGCGCCCATGGCCACGAGGAAGACGACGGGCGAGTCCCCCACCCCGAACAGGATGATCGCGATCGGCGTCCAGGACAGGGGCGAGATCATGCGCAACAGCCCCAGGACGGGACCGCCGGTCCGGGCAACCAGGCGGATGCTCCCGAGCGTGAGCCCCAGTGGAATGCCCACGGCCGCCGCGACCAGCAGTCCAGCGGCGATGCGGCGCAGGCTGGCCACCGCGTGCGCCACCAGGTCCCCCTCGCCCAGCAGTCGGACCAGGGTCGCGATCGCATCGTCGGGTGCGAACCGGGCGAGGATGCCGGTCGGCGGCACGAGGAAGCGGATCGCCGCCCACCAGATCAGCAGGGCCACGCCGAGGCCGACGAACGCAGCCCCGACCCGCCGCGCGCCGGCGCGCACGGCGTGCCCTCGGCCGACCGATCCCTGGCCGGTGGTCACGGCACGATCAACTCGGTCCGTGCGAGGTCTGCCGGCAGTCCGAACGCCGCGGGTCCGCCCAGCGCCGCGATTGCGGTGCGGGCGAAGCGATCGTCCACCAGGGACCCGTGGACGGTCGCTGCGTCGAGCGAGGAGAGGAACTTCGTGTCGCCCTCGACCGTGGTGTCCTTGAGCAGGCGGACCAGTTCCTGGGTGTAGGTGGGGAATGGGAACGGCTGGAACCCGATCCGCTCGGTCGGCCAATCCGGGTGGATGACGGCGCCGGTCTTCCCGTATTCGCCGCGGTCGTAGTGGCTCAGGGCGCGGGCGATGGCCGGCCTGGGCTGGGGCAGGTAGCCCTCGCCCTCGGTGGACAGGATGCGTGCCGCCTCCGTCCGTTCGGCCGCTGCCCAGACCTGGGCCCGGGCAACCGAGCTCACCACGGCCTGGACCACGTCGGGCGACTTGGCGATGAAGGCCTCGCTGGCCGTTACGACGCAGCAGGCATGGTTGAGCCAGACGTCGCCGGTGAACCGCAGGACGCGGCCGATCTTGTTGACCTCCGCCACTGCGTTGAAGGGGTCGGCCACGACGAACCCGGCGATCGATCCCGTCGAGAGCGCCGGGGGCATGTCCGGCGGCGCCATGACCACGAGCTTGACCGTCCCGTCGTCCGCCGACGCGTCACCGGTCGTGACCGGCTTGAGACCCGCGTCTCGCAGCAGGAGCTGCAGCACGACGTTGTGGATCGAGTACCAGAAGGGCACCGCGATGGTCTTGCCGGCCAGGTCCCCGATCGTCTCGACGTCGGGGGCCACGGTGATCGCCGAGCCCCCGGTGTGGTCCCAGGCGACCACCTTGAGCGGCACGGAGTTCGCGAACCGGAGCCAGACGGTCATCGGCATCAGGAGGTGGACGATGTCGACCTGGTCGGCCTGGAACGCCTCCGCAATCTGCGACCAGCCGCGGAAGAGCGTGGGCTTCTCCACGTCCAGGCCTTCCTCCGCGTAGATGCCGCGGGCATGGGCCAGCAGGAGTGGGGCCGCATCGGTGATCGGGAGGTAGCCGATGCGGACCTGCCGTCGGGCGGATGGGCTCGGAGCGGGCGTGGCCGCGGCCTGCCCTGGTGCTGCGCACGCCGCCAGGAGCGACGGGGCGGTCAGGGCGCCGAGCCCGGCCAGGCCGGTGAGGCGGAGAAAATCGCGACGGGACTGGGAGCGGGTCTGGGCGGGCACGGTCATCTTCCTTGCGGGCTATCGGAGAGGGTGTCGGCCCACGTCGTGGGTCGATCGGCGGGACGTGGGTCAGCGTCGTACTGGCTGAGAATGTGGCGGCGGACCGCCTCGCCGGCCTCGGAGCGGTCGGTCCGGCCGCCGTGGGATCGGACGTCCCACACGCGGCGGATCGTGCCCGGGATCCCGGACATGACGGCCACCCGGTCACCCAGGTGGAGCGCCTCGGAGAGGTCGTGCGTGACCACGACAAGGGTTAATCCCCTGGCGCGCTGGAGGTCCAGCAGCCAGTCCTGGAGTGCCTCCCGCGTGCCCGGGTCGAGCGCGGCGAACGGCTCGTCCAGCAGCAGGATCGGCCGCCCGGTGACCACGAGTCGGGCGACGTTCGCCCGCTGTGCCTGGCCGCCCGACAGCTCCGCGGGGTACGCGTCCGCGACGGACTCCAGCCGCAGCTCGTCGAGCACGCGGCTGACCGCATCGGGCGTCCGCGCGGCGCGGTTCGCGGCGAAGCGGAGCCCCAGCGCGACGTTCTGGGCGACGGTCAGCCAGGGCAGGAGGCTGGGCTGCTGGAACGCGATCCCCACCTTCGGAGCGGACGGACGCGCTCCGAACACCTCGAGCCGGCCGTGGTCCAGCGATTCGAGGCCGGCCAGGATGCGCAGCAGGGTGGACTTGCCGCAGCCGCTGGGACCCAGCAGTGCGAGGACCTCACCGGTCCTGACCTCGAGGTTGAGATCCGTGAAGACCGGCTGGCGGGTGGCTCCGCGGTGGTAGGCCCGCTGGCCGTCGGTCACGCGAAGCGCGAGAGCGACCATTGCAGCTGTACCTCCGTGGGGGCCTGGATGGGCAGGAAGGCCGCTTCTCTGACGCGTCGCGCGGTTCCGCTCCCGCGGAGATAGCCGCGCCCACCGGCGGTCAGCAGTTCCAGCCGGACGGCGTCGCGGGCCAGGTGGGCCCAGCGCAGACGGATCCGGAGCAGTTCGGCGATCGGGATGAGGCCGTCGCCCGCGGTCCGGCTTCGGGTGGCCCGGGTGGCGTCCGTGACGCGCCCGGCCAGTTCTCGCAGGTCGTGCTCGGCGTCGTCCACCGCGTGCAGCACGTGCTCGAGGTCGGGCCGGATGATCTCGCTCGCCTGCCCGAAGTTGCGCTCGGCCTCGACGAGGGCTCGGCTGGCGAGGCCCCTGCAGAAGGCGGACTGGAGCAGGAGAAAGGAGGGCAGGATCCGTTCCGCGAAGCTCGTGAGGTCGTCCGCGACGATCCACTCGACGGGCAGGCGGACCTGGCCCAGGGTGAGCGATGAACTTCCCGTTGCCTGCAGTGCGAGCAGGTCCGGTGGCGGATCCACCGTGACGCCGGGCGTCCGATCCGTGAACGCGACCACGATCGCGCGACCGTCATCCGACTCGTCCGCGGCGGCGGTCACGACCAGGAACGGCGCCAGCAGGTTCGAAGCCCATGGCACGCGGCCGTCGATGACGATCTCGTCCGCCTCGCGGCGGAAGCGGACCGGCAGCGGCGTCCCCGAGAGGTAGCGAGCGGTCCCCGCCGCGAGCGCCGTGGCCCCGATCAGCCGGCCGGTTGCGAGGTCCGGCAGCAGGCCGCGGACCGGCGAGCCCAGCGGGGCGAGCTGCACGTAGTGCGTGACCATCCGGTGGGCCCAGGCCGAGAACGCCGATGCGAGGTCGAACCGGGCGACCTCCCCGATCAGCTCGATCGCCGCCTCGAGATCCAGCGACGCAAGTCCGTGCTGCCCGAGGACGGCGAGGCTCTCGCGGATGGACGCTCGATCCGCGTCGACGTCAGCGGCCCGCGGCTCGAAAAACGCCCGGATCTGCTCGGCGGCGGCTGGCTGCTCGGTGGCGGCCGGCCGCGCCGCGACGGCCTCAGGCGCGGACATGGCGCGATGCCTCAGCGATCCGGGTGAGCCGGTCGAACGGGGTGTCCACCGCCTGGCGCGCCCGGAGGATCGCCGCCTCGTCGGGCGCTCGATAGAAACAGAGGCACTTGGTCATGTCGAGGCAGACGTAGGTGCGCAGGAAGGTGGTCTCGGGCACAGTGGCGTAGCCCGGCGCCTTCTCGCGCTTGCGGGTCAGGTAGCGGTCCATCGACAGCCCTGCCGGCAGGTCCCATTCGACCAGGTAGCCCGCGTCGCCACGGGCCGCCTTCACCTCGTCCAGCGTCGGCCCCACCAGCCGGACCTCGACGACGGCATGCACCGGGAACCCGGCCGCCGTGAAGGCCGCCTCCAGGGGCTCGCTGGACTCGTGCTCGGCGATCGCATAGAGCCGCCCCGCGTCCAGGCCGACCTGGATCTCGATCACGTCGCCGCCGGCCCGATTGATCGCTTCGGAGACGCGGTCGAACTGGGCGTCGCGCTCATACTCGTCGGACAGCGGGAACTCGGACAGGAACAGCGGCATGGACGGTCTCCTGGGGGACCGGCGTGCAGGCGCCGGTCCCGGGTCACGGGGGCCCGCGGGCTCGCTGGGCACGGAGACGGTCACCGGAACGTGACCCGAGTCGCCCGGCCGGCGCGCTCGCGATCAGGCAGAACGCGAGGCCCGGCAGAGGATCAGTGCGCCGTGAGCGTCCTCAGATGGACGCGCGCATCCCCGCCGACACTCGCCGGCGACAGGGGCAACAGCGCTCGATCGCGATGGACGTGGTCGCGAGAGCTGCCGTGGCGGCGGACACGGGCACCCACCCGCCGGCAGGCGGCAACGGCGCGCAGGTCGAGGCGTGTCCGGTCACGCGGGGCAGGATAGGTGGACCGATTTCGTTCGGTCCATTCGAAGTGTACGATCGGTATGATTGATTCTGTCGAACATACGCGAGCCAAGGAGCCGATCGTGCAGCTGGCCCAGATCGAGGCCTTCGTCGAGGTGGCCCGCGCCGGGACCATGCGACGCGCGGGGGAGGTCCTGCACCTGGGTCAGCCCGCCCTGAGCGCTCGAATCCGCGGCCTGGAGGAGGAGATCGGACAGCCGCTGTTCGAGCGGCGCAAGCGCGGCATGGCCATCACCGCGGCGGGCCGCGCTTTCCTTTCATATGCCGAGCGAGTTCTGGGCACCGTGGACGAGGGCCTCGCCCACCTCCGAGCCGTCGGCCGCGACGGGTCGGGAGACGTCGTCCTCGGTGCCGCGCCTGCCGTGAGCGCCTACGTGCTGCCGGAAGTCATGGTCCGGCTTCGCCGGACCCACCCGGGCGTGCGGATCCAGGTCCGCACCGGCCACTCCGAGGAGGTGGTCTCGCTGGTCGCGGCGGGCGAGGTCGGCGTCGGGCTGGTGCGCGAACTTCGCGATCGGCGGGTCCGCACCCAGCCGATCTACGAGGAGGACCTCGTCCTGGTCGTGCGCCGCGACCACCCGTTCGCGTACGACGGCCGGATCGAGGCGGATCGCCTCCGGGAAGCGACCGTCGTGCTCTTCGACCGTGCCTCCAGCGAATACGTGGCGACCGCAGGGCTGCTCCGGGAGGCCGGCCTCGTGCCCGCCGGCCTGATCGAAGTCGACAACATCGAGACCGCCAAGCGGATGGCGCAACGGGGATTGGGCGTGGCCTTCCTTCCGACGACCGCGGTGGCCGACGCGGTGGCGGAAGGCTCGCTGGTGCGGATCGAGGTGGTCGGGATGGCCCGCCAGCGGCGGCGGATCGTCGCAGCCGAGCCGCTCGACGCGGTCGTCACACCGGAACTGGGCGGGCTGCGTGAGCTGATCCGCCAGATCCCGGCGTTCATTCCGGGCACGATCGCGATCCGTTCCGCACCGGAGGCGCGCCGCCGGCGAGCGCCCTGACTCAGGCGGCCATTGAGCCGGCCGCTCAGCGCGAGAACGCTCGATCCAGCCTGCGAAACGCGGCGATCGTGTCCGCGACCTCCTGCGCGCCCCAGCCTTCGTGCAGCCAGACCACGAACAGCTCGTCGGCGAGCGCGTCCAGGCCGGGATGGCTGGCCGGCGGAATGCTCGCGGCCCGATCGCGAACGAAGGTCAGGGTGTCGATGATCGGCACCATGTCCGGGATGAGCGGCACGGCAGGGATGCCCTCGGCGTTGAGCGCGACGAGGAATTCCGCGAGGCGCCTGCCTCGGTCGCCGGGTCGAAGCCGGAAGACGGCGCCCCAGGGGTTGGGGCGGGACCCGGGCAGTCGCGCCGGAACGCCGACGACGCCGAGATCCGAGACGCCGTCGGCGATCAAGTCGTATGCGGCCAGCCGGCGGGCCGCGATGTCCCTCAGCCGCGTGAGCTGCGCGCGGCCGATCGCGGCCGACAGCTCGGTCAGCCGGTAGTTGAGCCCGACTGACACGCGATCGCCGCCGTGCTGGCGGTCCGCGGCCCGGGTTGGGATGCCGAACGGCTTGCCGCGGTCGGCGAAGCGCTTGACACGCCAGTGCGCCTCCTCGTCGTCGGTGCCGACGAAGCCACCCTGACCGCCCGAGGTGATGTGCTTGGTGGCCATCAGGCTGCAGAAGGCGACGTCGCCAAGGGGCGGTCGCCGCGAACCGCCCAGTTCCACCGCGTGTGCCTGGGCCGTGTCGGCGATCACGGTCGCCCCGGCGGCGTGCGCGACGGCGGCGATTGCGGGCACGTCCGCGACAAGGCCCATGAGGTGGGTGACGACCACCGCACGGGTCCGGGGCGTGAGGACCGCCTCAACGTCCGCCGCGGACATCAGGGCCGTTGCCGGGTCGTGGTCGGTGAAGACCGGCACCGCACCGCACAACAGGATCGCCATGGCCACGCCCGGGTCGGTGAGGGGCGAGGTGATCACCTCGTCGCCCGGGCGGAGCTCGAGCGCGGCGAGAGCCGCGTGCGCGGCACCCGTCCCGCTCGCAACCGCGTCCACGAATCGAACGCCGTAGAAGGCCGCCAGCTCGCGCTCGAAGGCGTCGACCTCGTTCTCGCGGGGCTCGTCCGATCCAGACGGCGCCGCCGTCCCGGCCGCCTGCACCCCCAGGCCGTATCGGTCGAACGCCCCGCCCTCGGCCGCTGCCCGGCGCATCACCCGGTCGGCAGCCGCAATCTCCGCGTCCCCGACCTGGATCCGGCGCGGCATCGGCGCACGCCGGACCGGCACTCCCCCGTCGATCGCCAGCCGCTCCACGTCCACGCGCGCCATCGTCAGCCTTCCGGGATGACCGGCAGCAGCAGGTGCGACCGTCGCTCGCTGTCGCGATGGATCCGATAGCAGACCACCCGGCTGCCCGGCAGGATCCCCATCGCGTTCATCTTGTCCTCCAGGACGGCGCCCATCCCGCTCCCCTCGGGCAGCACCACCGAGTCCGTGCTGGAGAGCTCCAGCGCCAGGCGGTGACCCGGCGCGAACCAGTTGCACATCACGGAAAACGCGAGCTGGTACTCCACGACGGCCCCCGGCTCCACCGGTTCCGGGTCCACGTGCGGGTGGATGGGCCGGCTCAACGTGGAGCGAGCCGTGTCCAGCGCCCGGTGTGACGCCCGCAGGTAGCCCTTGGTGAGGACCGTCCGCCGGCCGTCGGGCGCCACGTCGTACAGGCCGGCCACGAAGTTCCCGTCCTCGGCATCGATGGACGCGAAGAGCGTCAGCGCGACCGGTCCCGTGACCTCGACCCCGGACGTGAACGGCGCGGTCTGCCAGACCAGCGACGGCATGCGCACCGAGATCTGGGGCGGCAGGTGGACAAACGCGTCAGGCTCGGACGGGTCGCTCTCCGGCTCGAAGTCCAGCTCGCCGTAGCGGCGCAGGTACAACCGCGTCCAGTCGGTCCGCGCCAGCGGCCACTCGCGCTCGTCGCGCACCACGTTCCGGCCGGGGATGTAGAGCCGGAGCGGCGGCTCCGACAGCACGCCCGTGTCGATGCTCTTGAGCCAGTGGTCGTACCAGCGCAGCAGCTCCTCGTCGTACAGGCGCAGGGGCAGCTTGGCGCCGGACGTGCCGTACGAGAGGATCGCCAGGCGCTTGGGCGCATCCAGGGCCGGGTCGGTGAACGCCTCGAAGGCGCCGTCGATCAGGCCGTAGTAGCCCCAGAACGAACCCAGAAACGCCGGCACCCGGATCCGGGCGTGCTTGGGACGGATGGAGCGCTCGTCCCAGAAGTCGTCCCAGGTCGGGTGGAGCAGCTGGTCCACGAACGCGGCGTTGCGCCGGGGCGCGTTGAACTCGCGCACGAAAAAGGAGTTGGTGCGGATGTCGGGCTCGGCCAGGCGGGCCGCGATCCGGGCGCGCAGCTCCTCGGGTCCCCAGCGGTGCTCGGCTTCGAGCACCTGGGTGTGCGGGATCGCCATGTGGAGCACGAACGAGTACCAGGCGGACGTGATCCCGCCCGGATACGCCTTCTCGTAGAGCGACGGGAACGTCTCGATCGGCG
>VGPE01000078.1 GCA_016875645.1 Chloroflexota bacterium | reverse complement strand
TGGACGGAGCTGATGAGCGTCCACGAGCCGACACCGGCTTCGCGGCCCGCAATGGCTGGGACCGCGAGTTCCCTGTCTTCGACCAGTTCGACCTGCCGATGTACGTCGGCCAGGTCTCGTTCCAGCGGCTGCCGTGGGTGACCGATCCCGCGGAGATCACCAGGCGTGGCGCGGATGTCGCGATCCTGGGTGCCCCGTTCGACGATGGCGTGAGCCACCGCCCGGGCGCGCGGTTCGGGCCGCGGGCGATCCGCGAAGCGAACTATGCGACGGGCTCGCTGCACTCGCTGCAACTCGGCGTGGAGCCACTGGACGTGCTGACGGTGGTGGACGCAGGCGACGCCAACATCGTCCCGGCCTGGCTCGAGCGCGGCCATGCGATGATCCACCGCAAGGTCCTCGAGGTCGCCCGGACGGGCGCGATCCCGATCGTGCTGGGAGGCGACCATTCGATCACCTGGCCGTCGGCGACCGCCGTTGCCGAGGTTCGCGCGCCGCGCCGGGTCGGGATCGTCCACTTCGATGCCCACGCCGATGCAGCCAACGATGATTGGGGCGTCCTTGCGGGCCACGGCACTCCGATGCGTCGCCTCATCGAGTCAGGTGCGATTCGCGGCCGCAACTTCGTGCAGATCGGCCTGCGTGGCTACTGGCCGCCGCGCGAGGTCTTCGAGTGGATGCGCGAGCACGAGATGCGCTGGCACCTCATGGCCGAGATCGAAGAGCGTGGAGCCGAGGCCGTGATCGCCGATGCGATCGGGGAGGCACTCGACGGCCCCGACTGCATCTACCTGTCGCTCGACATCGACGTCATCGATCCGGGCTCTGCGCCCGGGACGGGCACGCCGGAACCCGGCGGCATGCTGACCCGAGAGGTCCTCCGCGGGATCCGCCAGATCGTCGGGCGTGTCGAACTCGCCGGCATGGACGTGGTGGAGGTCAGTCCGCCCTACGACCACGCCGAGACCACCGCGATGGTGGCGAACCGCGCCGTCCTGGAGGCTCTGAGTGCGCTGGCGGTCAAGAAGGCGGCCGGAGGGAACGTCCGAATGCCGGTGGCGGGCGAATGACGGGCGCAAGCGAAGGGAGCGGCGCGGAGAAGGGCCCGGAATCCGAGCCCGACGCGCTGGCCCGGCTGTACGACCTGGATCTGGAGGACAACCCGGGCGATGTCGAGCTGTTCCTTGCGCTCGCGGGCAGGACCGGCGATCCGATCCTGGAGCTGGCAGTGGGCAGCGGAAGGATCGCGGTCCCGCTTGCGGAGGCCGGTTTCGAAGTCGTCGCGGTCGATCGCGATCCCGCCATGCTCCGCCGCGCGAAGGCGCGGGCGCTCGCGGCCGGTCGCGCAGTCGCGCGACGGCTGCGCCTGGTGGAGGCCGACGCGCTTGACGTGCGGCTGGCCGAAGCTGGGACGTTCCGGCTCGCCTTCATCGCCCTGAACTCGCTGCTGGTGCTGGGCGACCGGAGCGCCCAGGCGCGCGCATTCGGGACGCTCGCCCGGCACCTTGCACCCGACGGCCTCGCGGTCGTTGATGTGTGGCTTCCAGACGCCGACCAGCTCTCCCGCTACGACGGGCGGCTCAGCGTGGAGTACGTCCGCGCGGCGCGGGACGGTGGCCCGCTGGTCACCAAGACCGCCGCAGCTCGCCACCACTCGGGCGGAGGCATCGAGTTGACCGCGATCTACGAGGAGTCGCACCAGGGAGGCCCGGTCCGGCGCTGGGTTCGCCGCGACCGCCTGCAGCTGGTCGGCCCGGAGGAACTGGTCGCTCTTGCCAAGGCCGCCGGAATGCGCGTCGAGACCCTGGCGGGGGACTATGACCTGCGACCCTACGAACCCGGTGCGGACCGGGCAATCGTGCTCGCGTCGCCCGGTGAAGCGGCCATCGGGGCAGCGCGTGCCCGCGCGCGGCGCTCAAATCTCGATGCCGCGGGTCACGTTCGGCGTTAGGACTTCCGGGCCGGTCAGCGCACCCGCGACTGCTTGGTATCGTACGGTCCATGGCCAACGGAACAGCCGACGAGATTCGGCTGCTGCTCGTCGAAGACGTTCCCCAGGTCGCGCAGTACATCCGCAACCTGCTGAGCGGGCAGAGCTCGATCAAGCTGCTTGACGTCGTCACCGACGGCACCAAGGCGGTGCGCCAGGTGGAGCAGCTGCGCCCGGACGTCGTCCTGGTCGACTCGCTCCTTCAGGGTCGCCTCAAGGGCATGGCGCTGGTGGACCAGCTGCGCCGCCTTGACCACGTCGTGCCGGTCGTGGTGCTGACCGTGCCCCAGAATCCCATCGAACCCTCGCCCGGTCGCGGAATCCACGGCGTGCTGTCGATGCCGTTCTCCGGCTTCGACCTCAACAGCAAGGTCAGCGCGGTCAACGGTGAGTTCCACCAGAGCGACTCCGAGCGAACCGGCAGGATCGTGGCGGTCTTTGCTCCCAAGGGTGGCGTGGGCAAGACCACGATCGCGTTCAATTTCGCAGTTGCGGCCAGCCACATCGGCCAGCGGACCGTGCTGATCGACGGCAGTCTCCAGTTCGGCGACCTGCGTGCGCTGCTCAAGGTGGCCGTCGACGCACCGTCAATCCTCGACCTGCCCACGGACCGCATCCAGGAGCAGGACCTGCGTGACGTGCTGTGGCGCGACCCGTCGGGCGTGGCATCCTGCTTGCCCCGCCGCGCGTGGAGCAGCACGAGATGGTGACCACGCGCGACATCCAGAAGGCGCTCTCGCTCCTGCGCCGGGTCTACAAGGTCATCGTGATCGACCTTCCCTCGGCGCTGACCGAGCAGACCCTGGAGTTCCTCGACGAGGCCGACCGGATCGTCGAGATCGTGACATACGACAGCACGACGCTGCGCAACACGGCCGCCGTCGCCGAGACCTTCCGCCAGATCGGCTATCGGGTCGAGAAGGTCGAGTACCTCCTGAATCGCGCCGACAGCGCCGGCGGAATGACGATCGACGATGTCCGCCGCACGATCGGACGGCCGCCCGACCACTCGGTTGTGTCCGACGGCATGCTCGTGATCCAGAGCAACAACGAGGGCGTGCCGTTCGTGCTCGCCAACCCGAATGCGGCCATCAGCCTCGACGTCACTCGCGTCGTCGGCCAGGTGCTGGGCCTGGAGCCGGCACGCGCAGGTCGCGGGTAGAACCCGGGCGGGGGGCCTCGGAGCGCGTGGCGGACCCCCGACCGATCGGCATCTTCGATTCGGGTGTCGGGGGCCTCACTGTCCTGCGGGAGATCCTCCGCCGGTCGCCGAGCGAGTCGACGGTCTACCTGGGCGACAACGCACGCGCCCCGTATGGCACGCGCAGCGACCACGACGTCGCGACATTCAGCCGCCAGTCGCTCGACGCGCTCGTCGACCTCGACGTGAAGGCGATCGTGGTGGCCTGCAACACCTCGACGGCCGTCGCGCTCTCCGAATTGCGCCGCCGCTACGGCCTGCCCATCCTCGGCGTCATCCGGTCCGGAGCCTCGGCAGCCGCGCTCGCCACGCGGACCCGTCGCGTGGGCGTGATCGCGACGCCGGCAACGGTGCGTTCGCACGCGTACTTCGAGGCGATCAAGGACGAGAACCCCGCGGTCGAGGTCTACGAGCACGCCACGCCCGGCCTGGTGCCGCTCGTTGAAGCCGGCCAACTGACCGGCGATGCAGCCGAAGACGCGGTGCGCGACGCGCTGGCGCCACTGCTGGGCACGCGGGACGGCGCCGGCGAATTCGTCTTCCCACTCCCGGCATCGGCGCGCATCGACACGTTGCTGCTCGGCTGCACCCACTACCCGCTGTTGCGGCCCTTGATCCAGGCCGTGGCCGGCGAGCGCGTGGCGATCGTGGATTCAGCGTCGGCCACGGCGTCGGCGCTGGCTGAGCTGTTATCGGTGAACGGGCTCGAGTCGCCCGGGACGACGCGCGGCACGGCCGCCGACGCCGGGCACGAACGGCCTGACGAGCAGCATCTCTCGGCGGTGCACGTCCAGCTCACGACCGGCGACGTTGGGCAGTTTCGCGAACTTGCGTCCAGACTGTTCGGCAGCAGGTTCGCCGACGTCGCCCCGATCGAGCTTCGAGCGGCCACCTCGTGAGCGCTGACTGGAGCGTGCATTCGACGTGAACAACCGTCGCGGCGATCGGACCTGGCAGGTCGGCTTCCTTGTCGGATCGGCCCTGGGTGTCGCGGCGACCGTCCTCGGCAGACGGGCCGAGCGATCCGCGCGGCGCGGCCTTGTCAACTGGGACCAGGCGGCGGCGGTGGCATCGTCGCGGCTCCGGCGTGCGCCGGGAGCGCTGAGCGAGGCCGCGCTGCGCGAAACGGAACCCGCCTACGGACAGGCGATGGCCCGAGTCGTGCCCGCGCTGGCCGAGGCGCTCGGCGCCCCGCTGCCCGGCGTTGTCGAGCGCTCGGGCGTCGTCGACCGCGCGACATGGGTCGACTCCAACATTGCCACCTTCGCATCGCTGATCGGCCGCCTGGAGCAGGACCTGCTCGATCAGATCGTGCCGCCCGTCGGCGGTCTCGGGCCCGCGGCGATGGCGCTGGCGAACCGCTACGTCACGACACGCCAGATCGGACTGATGCTGGGCTTCATGGGTCAGCGGGTTCTCGGCCAGTACGACCTCGCGCTGCTCTCCGCCGAGTCAACCCCGGGGCGCCTGCTCTTCGTCGAGGAGAACATCCGCCAGACCGCGAAGACGCTCGACCTGCCGCTCGACTCGTTCCGCACATGGATCGCCCTCCACGAGACCACCCACGCCTATGAGTTCGAGGCGCACCCGTGGTTGCGGCCATACCTCGCCTCACGCCTTGAGCGGCAGCTCTCGGCGTTCTCGCGCGACGCCTCCACACTGGGACGGGACGTGCTCCGGCGCCTGGGCCAGAGCCTCCGTGGGGCGGGCGACGGCTCCAGCCAGCACTGGATGGAGCGGCTCATGAACGTCGAGCAGCGGACCCTGTTCCGTGAGACGCAGGTGGTCATGAGCCTGCTCGAGGGCTTCAGCGACTACGTGATGGACCACGTGGGTCGGGATCTGGTCCCCGATGTCGAGCGCATCAGCGCCCGATTCCACGAGCGCCGAGAGCGGCGCAGTGCGGTGGAGCGGGCGATCATGCGGCTGACCGGCCTCGACCTCAAGATGGAGCAATACCGTCGCGGCGAGCGCTTCGTGTCGGGCATTGCCCGCCTGGCAGGGCCGTCTGCGCTGCGCCGGCTCTGGGACGGACCCGAGACGCTGCCGACCGAGGCTGAGCTGACCGAGCCCGAGCGCTGGGTGGCGCGAGTCATGGGCGCGACCGCGTACCCGGTCGGGGTTGCACACGGGGGATGAGCCAGAAGAAGGCGCCGGCTCGCGGCCGGCTCGCCGGAGTTCCCGCGGCGATCGCGCTCACGCCGATCCTTTCGGCCCGCTACCGGTCTGCCGACCTCGAGCGAATCGCGGCAGCGGCACCCGGCGCGCGCCTCGTGATGCTCTCGCGGGAGGGGCTCTCCGACGAACCCGTCGACGATGTCGAAGTGCTCCTGCGCGGCTGGCTGACCGCGGACGCGTTCGACCGGCTGCTGGCGCACGCGCCACGATTGGCGTGGGTGCACTCGGCCTCGGCCGGTGTGGAGCGGATGCTGACCCCGACGGCACGAGCCCGCGACATCACGATCACCAACGCGCGCGATGTCTTCAGCGAGCCCATCGCCGAGTACGTGATGACCATGGTCCTCGCGGTGACGCGCCGGCTGCCGCAACTCCTCGAGCTCCAGCGCGAGCGGACGTGGCAGCCCCTCGAGGCCGTCGAGATGCACGATGTGACGGTCGGCCTCGTGGGCTACGGCAGTCTCGGGCGGACGGTCGCCCGCCTCGCTTCGGCGTTCGGTGCCCGCGTCGTCGCGACCCGGCGGCATGGCGACCGTGGCACCACGTCGGCGGACGGGTCAGTCGAGCTGCTCGGCGGACCGGAAGCACTCCCGGACCTGCTCCAGAGTGCGGACTTCGTCGTGCTCGCGGCGCCCCTGACGCCGGCAACTCAGAACCTGATCGACAGCAGCGCGCTGGCGCTGATGAAGCCCGGCGCATGGCTGATCAACGTCGCCCGCGGCGGGCTCGTGGACGAACGAGCGCTGCTCCGCGCGCTGCGCGAGGGCAAGATCGGCGGGGCGATCCTTGACACCTTCCGCGAAGAACCACTGGGGTCCGACTCGCCGTTCTACGATCTGCCGAACGTCATCGTGACCCCTCACACCGCGTGGTCCAGCGGCCGGGTCCTCGACCGCACGATCGAGCTGTTCTGCGAGAACCTCCGGCGGTACGCCGCCGGTCAGCCCCTGCGCAACCTGGTGGACCCGGCCGCCGGTTACTGAGTGCCTCCGGACGCGTTTCCCCGAGTCCCCGCTGATCACGTCAGGGTGGCGCCCCCGCCGTCGTGCCCGGCGCCGATCGCCCAGGAGCCAAGCGTATGCAGATCGCCATCATCGGCCTTGCCCGGTCGGGCAGGACCACCGTGTTCAACACGCTCTCCCGTGGCCATGCCGAGACCGGCGGCTACGGCGCAATGCAGCTCAACGTTGGGGTCGTGAAGGTGCCCGACGAGCGACTGGACCGGCTCGCCGAGATCTTCAAGCCCAGGAAGGTCGTCCACGCCGACGTCACGTACGTTGATCTCCCGGCTCCGCCCGCATCGACCGAGGGCCACGTCGGCGCCGAGGAGCTGCCGGCCGAGCACCTCGCACGGTTGCGGGATTCCGATGCGCTGCTGCACGTGGTCCGGTCGTTCGAGAACCCGGCCGTGCCCCACCCGGAGGGCTCCGTGGATCCGTGGCGCGACCTCGAGCGGCTCGACCTCGAGTTCGTGTTCGCGGACCTCGCCATGACCGAGCGCCGACTCGAGCGTCTGCGCGCCACGGGCCGCCACGGGACACCCGCCGAACGCGAGGCCAACGAGCGCGAAGAGGTCGTGCTGGCCCGCCTGCACGAGGCGCTGGTGGCGGGGCGGCCGATCCGCGACGTGCCGCTCGACCATGACGAGGAGAAGGCGATCCGGGGCTTTCGGTTCCTGACCCAGAAGCCCGTCCTGGTGCTGCTCAACGTGGGCGAGTCCGACCTTCCTGCCGCACCGCGCCTTGCCGCAGAGATCGCCGAGCGTTACGCCCACAGCCACGCGCTCGTGGATGCGCTGTCAGCCCAGATCGAGATGGAGTTGGGCGAACTCGATCCGGCCGAGGCCGCGGTCTTCATGGCTGAGCTGGGCATCGCCGAATCGAGCCTGGACCGCGTGATCGAGCTCTCCTACCGGCTGCTCGGTCTCATCAGTTTCCTGACGGCGGGGCCCGACGAGGTTCGCGCCTGGCCGATCCGCGGCGACTCGACCGCGGTCGATGCCGCCGGCGCCATCCATTCAGACCTTGCCCGGGGGTTCATCCGTGCAGAGGTCGTGTCCTACGAGGATCTGCTGCGCTTCGGGTCCATGGCCGAGGCGCGCAAGCACGGCCGGTTGCGGTCGGAGGGCAAGACGTACCGGGTCCGCGACGGCGATGTCATGGAGATCCTCTTCAGCAAGTAGGCGTCGCGGGCCCTCGACCGCGGCGAGGCTGCTGTCCAGCGGACCCGCCGGGTCAGTCGGCGGCGAGCACCATCGATCATCAGCGATGCCCGTCAGTGCATCTTGCGTCGTCGGGCCCCCGCGCTCATCCCCCGCGATGCGCCGAGGGGCATCGCAGGCGACACCCTGCGCGGCTCCGTGGCCGGCGAACCGCAGCCGGCGAACCGCAGCCGGCGAACCGCGCCGGCGGACTGCGCGATGCGCCGAGGGGCATCGCAGGCGACACCCTGCGACACCCGGCTGGCGAGCCGACCGATCAGTGCGTGGGCAGGTCTGGGTTGCGCTCCAACTCGACGTAGAGGCTGCGCACATGACCCCGCAGGTCAGCATCGAGATCGCCGTCGTCCTCGTCGTCCTCGTCACCGTCCTCGGCTTCCCCCTCCAGGTCGGCGAGGAAGTTGTCGTCCTCGACGCGGGAGACGTTCACCGCTGCTGTCAACCGGTCGTCGCTCACCGTGATGAAGTCATGCTCCCGTTCGAGTTCGTCGGCGATCGCCTCGATCAGCGTATCGTGCTCATAGGTCGCGATCACTCGACGCCGGATCTGCTGGACGAGCTCGAAGAAATCCTCGGGCTCCATCTCGATCTCGCGAGCGAGCAGGATGTCGACGAAGACGTCGTTGTCGCCTTCATGGAGTTCGTAGAAGTGCACGGCACGATCCTTGTCGAGGGTGCGCGGCGCACGCGCCGGCAGATCGGGGACCGCGAGTATAGGTCGGGCCGTTGACCGGCCCGGAGAGCACCCCGGCCGCTGCCCAAGCGCTCACGACCCCGCAGGTGGTGGTGGTCGGTGCCGCATGCCGCGACCTCGACCGCACAGATCGCCGCGGCTGGCGGCTCGGCGGGGCGGTCGCCTTCGGGGCGTTGGCGCTCGCGCGCCTGGGGCTTCGCGTCGGCGCGGTCCTGGGCGCCGACCCTCACGCGGCTCGGGCCCCCGAGCTTGACCTGCTCCGCATCGACGGGGTCGACGTCAGACTCGTGCCGCTCGAACGGGGCGCCGTGTTCGAGAACACGGAGTCGCCCAATGGTCGCGTCCAGCGCGCGTTCGCTGCGTCAGACCCGATCCCTCCGGCGTCGAGTCCCGCGGAGTGGGCTGCGACGGGCGCCTGGCTGCTTGCGCCCGTTGCCAGCGAACTCGACGACCGGTGGGCCGCCGTGCCGCCGGAACCCGCGTTCGTCGCGCTGGGCTGGCAGGGTCTGCTCCGGGAACTGGTTCCGAACGGGGTCGTGCAGCGCCGTGCGCCGTCGGCATCGGCACTCCTCCAGCGGGCGGATCTTGTCGGGGTGAGCCGTGACGATCTCAAGCCCGACGTGGACCTGCCCGCCCTGGGCCAGCTCCTGCGGCCTGACGCGGCCCTGGTCCTGACGCACGGTGCTTCGGGTGGGATCGTGCTGATCGAGGCGGATGGCGAACTGCGTCCGACACGGCGCTATCCCGCGATGGCCGTTGATCCACGTGATCCGACCGGGGCCGGCGACGTCTTCCTGGCGGCCCTCGTCGCGGCCCGTCTCGGGGCGGGGCTCGGTGGAGCGGGACCCGTGTCAAGTGCCGCGACGCCAGGGCCCCAGGACCTGCGCTTCGCCGCAACAGTCGCAGGCCTCGCCGTGGAGCGCGCGGGTCTGAACGGTATTCCGGACGCGTCAGCCGTCCGCCGCCGTCTGCGCGAGCGGCTGATCGCGTTTCGCTGATTGCCGTCGCGTCAGGCGCGTCCTTCTCCGGGCGAGGTCCGCCTCCAGCCCTGGTGCCGGGCGGCCCAGCATCCGGAGCCGCAGCAGAAGCCGCCCGGCGGACTCGACCGCGTTGAGGGCCGCCGATGGGTCGTGCAGCCGGTGCTCGTGGAGCTTCGCGATCTCGATCCAGGCCTCCGCTGCGGCCCGACCCCCCATCGTTGTCACGGCTTCCCACGCGGCAAGTGCCTCGGCATGTCGAGCCATCCCGCGCAACACGCGTGCTCGCTCCGCGTGGAGCCGTTCGGGGCCGGGCGCGGCAGTGCGATCGCCCCGGGCATCGATCCGGGCGGGCACCCGGGCTCCGAACACGCCGCGCGTCCAGGCCGGAAGCGGACGCGGCACCGGCCGCGGTGACCCGATCGTTGGGAGCAATCGCGGCGCATGCACCGGGACGGGCGAATTGGTCAGCGTGGCAAGAGCGTACGGCGGGCCCACCGCCGGCTGGCGGCCCGGCGCCATCGTGGCGAGCGCGGCGTCGTAGCAGGCAAGCGCCTCGGCTGCGCTGCGCTCCCGACGGTACGCGCGCGCCAGCCCGGCGAGATCACCGGCGGGTGCCGTCCGCCGCTCGAGGGGATCGGCCAGCCGAACGTCGATGTGACCGAGCAGCCCGGCAAGGGATGCCACGTCCGTCTCGTTGTGGCGGACCACGCCGACCAGCGCGTCCGGCCGATCGCTGTTCAGGTAGCCGAGGTAGCGGCCCGGGATCTCCCAGCCCTCGATGTCCCCGACACGCACGAGGCCGAGCAGCTCGCGTTCGACCGTGCGCAGCCGGGCGTCCTCGAGCCGATGCCGGAACAGGCCGCGGACATGCCAGAGCAGGTCGAGGTGCCCGGCCGGCATGGGAGGCTGCCGTCGAGCCAGGCGGTACCGTGCGACGAGCAGCGGCCAGTCGAAGGCGCGCCCGTTGTAAGTCACCAGCCACGCATCGGGCAGCACTGCGTCGGCGATCGCGTCCAGGAGCGCGGGCTCGTCCGCGTGATCGGGGAGCAGCAGCTGGACGACCCGCAGCAGCCCGTCCTCCCACCAGCCGAGGCCGACCAGGAACGCGAGCGTGCCTGCTGCCGTCGCGAGGCCCGTCGTCTCGGTATCGAGGCACACGAGCGTGGCATTGATGGGCGGCTGCCCCGGCAACCCGGCGAGCCGCGCGCGGTCGAGTGGGTCCCAGCGCAACCAGACCTCGCGCCGGACGTACGTGCCGTTCGCCGTCTCGACGACCCGTGCGTCGACTGCCTCGGCCAGGGCCGTGGCGCGTCGCAGCGCGGCCCCACGGGTCGGCGGGGCGGCCACCCCGGGCACCGGCCGCGCC
>VGPE01000077.1 GCA_016875645.1 Chloroflexota bacterium | reverse complement strand
GCCGAGTGCGGCGAGGGCCGGCCGGACGAACAACTCGAACGTGACGAAGCTCGAGGCCGGGTTGCCCGGGAGCCCGAAGAGCGGGACGGCCCGTCGACCCGGCCCCGATGGCCGCGCGAGGCCGAACGCGAACGGCTTGCCAGGCTGGACGGCGACGCGCCACACGTCAACCCGGCCGAGGTCGTCGAACGCGCGCCGGACCACGTCGTATGGCCCGACCGAGACCCCACCGCTGACGATGACCAGGTCGGCTTCGCGGACGCCGCGCTCCAGCCTGCCGGACACGTCCGCCAGATCGTCGCGGGCGATGCCCAAGTCGATCGCTTCGGCGCCGGCCGCCCGGACCAGCGCCCGCAACCCAGGGCCGTTGGCGTCCGGGATCCCGGCCGGGCCGAGCTCGGCACCCGGTGGGCGGACCTCGTCGCCCGTGGCCAGGACTCCGACGCGTGGCCGACGTCGGACCGAGACCTCCGCCACCCCGGAGCCGGCCGCGATGGCGACACCGCTGGCCCCGACGCGGACCCCTGCCGGCAGCACCTCGACATCGGCCGCAAGGTCGCTGCCGCGCGGCCGGATCGAACCCCCGGGCGCCACCCGGGCATGGACCAGGATCGCGTCCGGCAGCGGGCCCGCGGCATCCCGCCCGCGCGGCCCGGGCCGGCCGGCCGTGTCCAACGGCGTGGTCTGCTCGACGGGCACCACGGCGTCGGCACCGGGCGGAACCGGGGCGCCGGTCGCGATCCGGACCGCAGTTCCCTTGGCCACCGCCGTCGTGGGGGCCACGCCGGCGCCGAGATCGCCGATGACCGTGAGCCGCCGCGGAGCGTCATCGGCGGCGCCATCCGTGTCGGCCGCGCGGATCGCGTAGCCGTCCATCGCGCTGTTGTCCCAGGGCGGCAGGGCGGTTCGAGAGCGCACGGGTTCTGCCAGGACGCGGTCGAGTGCGTCAGCGGCGGGCACGACCTCGGCTGGCAGCGGCCCGGCGGCCATGACGACCGCCAGCACCTGTTCGAGCGCCTCCTCGACCGACAACAGCCGGTCGGCGGCGTCGCGGTCACGTGGCGTCGCGGTCACGTGGCGGTCCCCGCCGCGCGCATCCGCTCCCGGATGGCGGTGACAACGCTGCGCCGGGTCAGGATTCCCAGCAGTTCCTCGCCGCGCATCACGGGCAGGCCGTCGAGGTCCGTCCGCCGGAGCCGTTCGAGCGCGGGCCAGAGGTCGTCCTCTGGGGCGAGGGTCGGCAGGGCGGGCGGGCTGATCATCACGTCGCCGGCGCGCGTGGTCGCCCACGACTTGCGCGGAACGCGGCGCAACTGGCTCACCCCGATCAGTCCGAGCAGTGAATCGTCGCGGATGACGGGCAGCGACGTCGCACCGCTGTCGGCGAGGTACTGCGCGGCGAACGTGTCGAGCGTCAGCTGCGGGGCGACCGACGGCAGCCCGCGGTCCATCACCGATTCCACGCGCACGCCGGCCAGCATGGCCTCCAGCTCCGCGTGGCGCTGCAGGGCCCGTCCGGCCCCTGCGAGGAACCAGCCGCTCAGGCCGAGGAGCAGGCCGTCGAGCACGTTGCCCGAGAGCGCCAGCGCGAAGCCGCCGCCGACGAGCAGGAGTCCCACCCAGCGTCCCACGGTCGCCACGCCCCGGTTGGCGCGGCGCTCGTCGCCGGATGCGCGCCAGAGTGCGGCGCGCGTCAGGCGTCCGCCATCGAGCGGGTAGACCGGCAGCAGCTTGATCGCGATCAGGAGCAGGTTCAGGACCCCGAGAACGAGGGCGGACTCGCCGATGGCCTCGATCAGGTCGCCGCGCGCAGTCGCACCCGACCCGGTCGTCCCTGCCGCGCGGCCCAGACCCTGCCACACGGCGATGCAGATCGCGACGATCCCGACGCTCGCGAGTGGCCCGGCGGCCGCGATGACCGCTTCATCGGAGGGCCGGCGTGGCTCTCGGCCGACGGCCGTGATTCCGCCGAAGAACAGCAGGGTGACGACCCCGCCGCCGAGATCTCGCCGCCGTGCGATGAAGGCGTGTGCCAGCTCGTGCACCACCACTGAGGCGAAGAAGCCCAGCGCAATGCCGGCCGAGGCCACCCAGCGGACCTCCGGGGCCCATGTCGGATGGATCACCTCGAACTGGCCGCCCACCCCGAGCGCGATGATGGCGAGGATCAGCACCCAGCTGACGTGGACGCGGACCTCGACCCCGAAGACCGTCGCGATCGGGACCCCGGCGGTCAGGAAGCCGCGCATCGTCCGGTCGCCCGCGGGATCGCCGAGGCGTCCACGCCCGGCAGTTCGGCCGGCAGCCGCCGGAGGGCCACAGCCGCGACAATCAGGGAGAACGTCAGCAGGACCACCGCGAGCGCAATCGAGGTCTCGTTCCAGAACTGCATCGGGAAGAGCTGGACCAGTCGTTCGCTGGTGGGATCGAACGAGTACGAGCCGGCCGGGAACAGCAGGCGGTGGAAGACCTCGAAGGCCTGCTCGAAGAACAGCGCAGCAAGGACTCCGGCGATCACGACGCCGCCCGCGAGCAGCCCCGACCCGACTGCCACGGCCTGCCACGCCCAGGTCCGTGGCCGCCGCGAGCGCGCCGCGAGCAGCAGGACCAGGATCGAGCCGATCGCGAGGGCCGCGAACGCGAGGACCACGCCGCGCACGTCCGCCATGTGCTGGCGCTCGCGGGGATTGAGGACGGGCTCGCCGTTCACCTCGACCGCGAAGGTCCCAGGGCCGAAGCAGAACTCACCCAGAATGCTGGCGGTGGCCGCGCGGACATCGTCGGTGGCGTAGCCGAGCAACGCGGGCGCGCCCGTCCGGTCCTGCTCGAACGCGACCCAGAGCGGATTGAAGAACACCGCGACGGCCGCGGCGACGATCACAACCATCGTCGCCAGGGCGACAAGTGGCGCGGCGATCCGGCTCAGCGCGACGGCGCTCACCTTGGCGATGGTATCCGGAGTCGCGGCCCGGACGATCGCCCGAGCCCTCGGCAACGTCAGCGTGCGAGGTCGGACCGTCACTCGTCCTCGAGCCTCCGCGCCTGCTCCCACCAGCCGGCCACACGCAGCGCATCGGGCGGGTCCACGCGGAGCTCCGCGGCGGCGCGCTCGAGTCGGACGGTGAATGCGTCCAGATCGATGGCAAGGATGTCGCGCAGTCCCTCGATCTCGGCCTGGATCATGAGGCGATGCTCGTTGGATCCGAAGCTCGCGAGGTTGAGCATCAGCGCCTCGTCGCGCCACGCCCCGACATCGTTGGTCGTGGCGTCAACCTGGTCGGCGAGAGTCTGCCTTCGCGTGGGCGTCTCCGAGACCTCGAGCAGGAGGCCGGTCGTGAAGATGCCCTGGTGCTCGAGCCGGTCGAGGTAGACGGGCTCGATCCGGGTCAACTCGGTGATCGGCGGCACGAAGCGCGGTCCTCCACTTGGGGCGGGCGGGCGCCCGCTCGTCGGTCGGTTCCGATCATGCCACGGTCGCGGGCTCCAGCGGGCATATCAGCCATTCGCCGCCTGTTCGCGCTCGACCAGGCCCCGGCCGAATCCGGCGAGGGCAACGTCCTCGAGCGGCGGGTTGATGAGGCCGGCGCGTGCATCACGGAACGCGCGCTCCAGGGGACCGGCCAGAAAGCCGGGGCCACCGGCGATACGCAGCGCCTCGTCGGTGGCGGTGACCGCAGCGGCGGTTGCGGTGAGCTTCGCGAGCGTGACGTCGGAGGCGACCGTTGCGAGCCCCGCCGGGTCGTCGGCTGACTTGCGGTCCGCCCGTTGCGCGACGTCCAGCACCAGGATCCGTGCCGACCGCAGGGCGGCGTCGAGACGCCCAAGGCGCAACTGGATCGACGGCAGGTCAGCCACGGCGGCCGATCCGTCACCTGGCCGCCGGTCGATCGCCCAGCGGACCACGCGTCCGCGCGCTCCTTCGCCGATGCCGAGGTAGACCGCTGACACGCACAGCCCGAACCAGACGGCCTGGAGCGCACCGCGTGCGTCCGGAGCGTTCACGGCCCGGCGGGCCACGATGGCGTCAGCGGGGACGCGGACGCCGTGCAGGCGCAACCGCCCGGATGCGGAGCCCCGCATGCCGAGCGCATCGAACCCGGGCAGGAGTTCGACACCGGGTGCGGTGAGGTCGACCAGAACGTTCAGCAGGGTCGGCGACGAGTCCGGCTCGAGCCCGCCGTCGGCGAACCGCGCGCTGACCACGGCCAGCTGCAGCGCCGGCAGCCAGGTGGTCCAGGTCTTCTCGCCGTCGAGCACCAGTTCGTTCCGATCCGCGCGGGCGGTGGTCGAGGGCAGGCCGCCGCGTGCTGGGCTGCCGCTCTCCTCCTCGGTCGAGGCAGCGTTCACGAGTGCGCCGGATGCGACCGCCTCGAGCAGCCGGTCCAGCAGAGCCGCGGGCCACGTTCCCGAGTGGATGGCGCCGCCGACCACCTGCGTGTGCATCGCAAGGCCCAGACCGATCGAGCCGTCGATGGCGCCGATCGCGGCCAGCATCCCGGCGCTGCCTGCCAGGCCGGCGTCGAGACCGCCGAGCCGCGGCGGGAGCGTGACGGTGTGGAGGCCGGCGTCCAGGACCGCGCGCGCCGCCCGCGCCGCGAGATCCGCCTCCGGCGTCAGGGCGACCAGCGGTTCCAGGGCGTCGACGGCCGCCGCGAGCCTTTGCCCGAGATCCCGATCCGGGTGAGCCGTCGTCACGGCCGAATCCTAGCGGTCGGCCCCTACCATCAGGCCGTGGACCGACCTGTCCTGCGCCCGCGGCTCGCAGTCCGCCTGCTGGGCGCATGGTCGCTGGCCGTGCTGCTGGCCGTGCTGCTGGCCGGCTGTGCCAGCGACGCTCCCAGCCCCCCGGCCGGCTCTGCCGCTCCGTCGTCATCCGAGCGAGCCGCTCCGTCGTCCTCGGCCTCGGCTGGGCCCGTCGCGTCGCCGCCGTCGCCCGGTGGGCTCTGGTCCCTCGCCAGCCGCGCCATCGGGGCCACCGGGCGGCTGCGCGTCATCGTGGTCGGCGGGACCCCCGATGAGCTGCGCATCGAGCCGCGGGCGTCCGCGGCCGTGTCGGACGGCATGCTGCTCAGCGTCTGCGTGGACGGCCGCGCCTACGAGATCGACGGCTTCACGGCGACGCCGCGACCGGCTCGCTGGACGTGCGGCTCGGCTAGCTTCATCTCGGCCTTCCGCCGCACGGGCCAACCGCGGGAGGCATGGAACGCAAGCATGCCCGTGGACAGCGAGATCCTCGAAACCGTGGTGGCAGACGGCCGTGATCGCTGGCGCTGGGAGTACGCCGCCATCTCCGAGACGCTTGGCGGGCCGGTCCGCTCGACGCTGCTGATGGACGCGGCCACCGGTCGGCTCCTGTCCGGCACCCGAAGCGCCCCGGACGGTGACGTCCGCTGGACCTTCAGCTACACCACGATCTTCCTGCCGGTACAGCTGCCCTAGGAGGTGCGGTCCTCCGGCGCGAGTCGCGCGGCCTCGTCCCTCAGGAGGTCCCAGGCATTCCGCACGTGCCGCTTCTCTGTCCGCAGATTGCCGATCGCGAGCCGGATCGTGAAGCGATCCCGGAGCCGGGTATGGGACAGGAAGACCTCGCCACTTCGGTTGACCGCGTCCAGCAGACGGGCATTGAGGTCGTCGAGACGACGCGCGATGTCCGGCTCGTCTGCGCGCCCGGCCAGCGCGGCCGGCCGATAGCGGAAGCAGACGGTCGAGAACGGGACCGGCGCCAGGCGCTCGAAATCCGAGCTTGCGTCGAGCCATCCGGCGAAGGCGGCCGCAAGTTCGATGTGCACCGAGATCCGCCGCCGCAGTCCCTCGAGGCCGAACCAGCGCAGCAGCATCCAGAGCTTCAGGGCGCGGAAGCGGCGACCGAGCTGCGAAGTCAGTTCGTTGTAGTCGCGCGCCGGGTTGTCCCGATCAAGCGTGCGCAGGTACTCCGGGACGAGGCTGAACGCCGCTCGGACGTCGTCGATCCGCCGCGTGAGCAGGAGCGATGCGTCGAGCAGTGCGAAGAACCACTTGTGGGGGTTGACGACGATCGAGTCGGCACGCTCCCAGCCGGTGAAGGGTCCGCGGCGGTCCGGCAGCAATGCCGTCGCACCGGCGTAGGCGGCGTCGACGTGCAGCCAGAGCCCCTCGCGCGCGGCAATCTCGGCGATCGCCGCGACGGGGTCGATCGACGTGGATGAGGTGGTGCCGACCGTGGCCACCACGGCCAGGGGCCGTTGGCCGGCAGCACGATCGCTGGCGATGGCCGCGGCCAGAGCATCGGGACGGAGTGCGTACGCCTCGTCAACCGGGACACGGACTAAATGGTCCCGCCCGATGCCCAGGGTCATGCACGCCTTGGCGCTTGACGAGTGGGTCTCGGTCGGACCGTAGACCCTGAGGGCGAGGCCGCCGGGTCCGTGGCGGCCGGCGAGACCGGCTCGGGAGGCATCGATGCCGGCGGCTTCGCGTGCCGCGGCGAGCGCGATCAGCGTGGACGTCGACGCCGTGTCGGTGATGAGGCCGTCCAAGCCCTCGGGCAGCCCGAGCGCCTGGCGGAACCAGTCGACAATGACGCCTTCCAGCTCGGTCGCCACCGGGGACGTGCGCCAGAGCATCGCGTTGGAGCCGATGCCCGCGGTCAGCATCTCCCCCAGGATGCCGATACCGGACGCGGCCGTTGCGAAATACGCGAGGAACCCCGGATGCTGCCAGTGAGTGACGTTGGGCAGGATCAAGCGCGAGATGTCGGCCAGGATGTCGCCCACCGGCTCGGGGGTCTCTGGCGCCGATGGCGCGAAGAGCGGGCGCAGGTCGCCCGGCTCGACGGGCGGGAAGACGGCGTACCGCTCCACCTCGGCGAGATAGTCCGCGAGCAGGTCGACGACCCGGTGGCCGCTCGCGCGGAATTCGTCCGGGTCCATGTCGGTGAGCCCTCCGACCTGGGCGGGCGTCAGCGCCCCGGCGGATGGCTGAGACGCGCGGGGATCCGGCTCGGCGGGCACGAAGGTGCGCGGTTTCAGGTTGCGCCTGCGGGCGCTATGCCTTGTCGGGGCCGATCGGCTCCAGGTCGACCGTTCGGACCTGGCGGCTCCGGCCGCCCTCGGTGCGTACGACGGCCGAGGGGATCGCCCCGAATGAGAACCGCTCGATCACCGCGGCTTCGCCGGAATAGAGGCCGGTCCCGGTGATCCGGACCCGATCCCCGACGGCGAGGCCCGCGCGGCCTTCGGCAGCCTTCAGGTCGATCGAGACCGCATTCGACGAGGTGTACACGAAGTCGGGCCGTGGCGGACCCTTGGGCTTGCTGTTGGTGGGATAGACGACCTTGCGCTTGCGGCCCGGCATCTAGGGCTGCCCCGTGATCTTCGTCGGCATCGTTCCTCGCTGCACTGTGCTCGACCGAAGGACTCGGCTCAGGGGAGTGTACGCGGGCGGTCCAGCGGGCCCTTTCATGCGGAACAGACATCGCGTGATCGAATGGCTCGACTGATGCCGGCCGAGACGCGAGTT
This sequence comes from Chloroflexota bacterium, assembly GCA_016875645.1. Lineage (GTDB taxonomy): Bacteria > Chloroflexota > Limnocylindria > Limnocylindrales > CSP1-4 > VGPE01. The sequence continues at coordinate 3,208 of VGPE01000077.1, read as the reverse complement.
CCCGGAGCTTGGTCGGTCCCACAGTGCAGCCTCCCGCCCGATGCCGACGCAACGCGTCGCTTGCCCCTCTGAGGCCCCCAGATCGACAGTCCAGGTGGCCCCGAAGCAACCGCCCGGGCCTTCTCGCAGGCGTCGCGCGGCTGGCACCGTGTGTGTCACGATCTGGTGAATGCTCGACTACCTCACAGCCAAGCTCCACCCCGACCGCTTCAACGAGACGAGCGGCAGGATGGTCGCGATTTCGGGGTATGCGCTCGCCGCTCCGTTCACCGAACCCGCGCTCTCGCAACGTGTCGCGACGCCTGTCGGGCTCGTACCGGCGCAGATGGTGGGCGAGGCCGGCGCGAACGAGATGATCGGAGCTCGGGCAGACCTCAACCGCAACCTCATCACCCTGAACGAGGCGGGATTTACGGCCGAGCGGGTCGAGGAGTCCGGCCGACCCCGACGACCCCGAGTCGAGCTGGCTGTGCGGACATCACGGCAACTCCTGGGCCATGCGACGCGCAGCACGCTGCTGAAGCTCCAGGATCAGGTACTGGAGATCCGCGCCGTCAGGCTCCTGTGACGCCGGCTGTCGCTCGCAGGTCCCGGCGGCCGGCCTGGATCCTCGCGATCGTGGCACTTACGATCTGCGCCCAGGCCGGAAGCGCCGGACCGGTCTTCGCGGCGTCGCCATCAGTGCGCGTGTCGGTCGTGCAGAGCGGCCTCGTGCATCCGTGGGATATCGCGTTCGCGCCGGACGGGCGCATGTTCGTGACGGAGCGGCCCGGCCGGATTCGGGTCTATGCCAGCGGCGCGCCGCGGGCCTCGCTCCTGCGGACGTTCACGATTCCCAGCGTTCGCGCCGAAGGCGAAGCCGGTGCGATGGGGCTGGCGCTGGACCCCGCCTTCGCATCGAACGGCTATTTCTACGTCTGCGCGTCGCGCACGGACGACGGGGCGTGGCGCAATCAGGTACTGCGCTACCGCGTGAGCGCCGGCTCGTCGTTCACGTTCAACAGGTACGTGATCCGCACCGGGATGCGCGCCGCGAGGTTCCACAACGGCTGCGCCCTGGAGTTCGGGCGGGACGGGAAGCTGTCCGTGACGATGGGCGACGCGACCGTGGCTGAGGACGCCCAGGATCCGGGCCGTTTCAACGGCAAGATCCTGCGCCTCAACGCCGACGGCACGATCCCGGCCGACAACCCGATCCTGCCGGGCGCCGCTGCCCGGACTGCGGTCTTCAGCCTCGGCCATCGCAATCCGCAGGGGATCGCGATCCACCCGGTCAACGGCCGCCGGTACGCCGCGGAGCACGGTCCCGACGAGGAGGACGAGCTCAACCTGCTCATCGGCGGGAGCAACTACGGCTGAACCATCCACGCTGGGCCGGCCGCGCAGGCCGGGTTTCGCGACCCGTGCTGGTCGTCCGGCCAACCGACCATCGCCACGAGCGGTGCCGCGTTCGCAGGGACGGCGAACTGGGGTGACTACCGCAACTCGCTGTTCATGACGACGCTCAAGGAGCAGGATATCCGGCGGCTCACGATCTCCGCCGACGGGCGGGCGTGTACCGAGCAGGCGGTGCTGTTCGACGGCACGTATGGCCGTTTGCGCGCGATCGTGAGCGGCCCGTCGGGCTACCTGTTCGTCTCCACGAGCAACGGGTCGGGCGACCAGATCCTGCGCCTGGTGCCGGTCCTGCCGTAGGCACATCCGGGGCGCGGGGCACTCAACGGCGTGGTGGACGGGCGGCGACGGCGTGGACCGGCGGGGGCGTAGACCGGGTAACCGGATCGAATCAGAAGGCCCTCGGACATCGGTCCGGGGGCCCGTTCGTGCTCAGGAGCCTGGTCGGGGCGGAGCGATTCGAACGCTCGACCTCCTGAACCCCATTCAGGTGCGCTACCAGGCTGCGCCACGCCCCGATCGCGAGCGAGTCTATCAGCGCTCCGGCGGCGCCGCGACGGCGGGTCCCAGCCATGGCGGCAGGTCGGCCAACTCGTCCTTCGACTCGCGCGAGAGCAGATCGACCAGGCAGCGCTGCACGCTCTTGCCTTCGAAGAGAGCTCGCTGCACTTCGCGGGCGATCGGCATCTCCACGCCCAGTCGCGACGCCAGCTCGTTGGCGGCGACGACCGTGTAGGCGCCCTCGGCCACTCCGTGCAGGTCCGCTTCGATCTCAGCCCACCGACGCCCCTTGGCCAGCTCAAGGCCCAGGCGGTGGTTGCGGGAAAGGCCCGAGCCGCACGTCGCGATGACATCTCCGATCCCGGAGAGGCCCGCGAACGTCAGCGGGTTGGCGCCGGCCGCCATTCCGAGCCGGATCATCTCGGCCAGGCCGCGCGTCATGAGCCCGGCCTTGCCGTTGTCGCCGAACCCGAGGCCGTCCGCCGCGCCGGCCGCGATCGCGATGATGTTCTTGAGCGCCCCGCAGAGCTCCACGCCCACGATGTCGGCGTTGACGTAGACGCGGAATGCTCGCGATCCGAGGCGTGCCTGGATTCGGCGCGCGAGCGCCGGGTCGCGCGCGCCGATCACGGCCGAAGCCGGGAGGCCTCGAGCAATCTCGGCCGCCAGGTTGGGCCCGCTGAGCGCCGCCACACGACGTTGGTCGACGCCGGCGGCCTGCGCGATGACCTCGCTCATGCGAAGCAGCGTGTCGCGCTCCAGGCCCTTCACCAACGACAGCAGGTCGGCGCCGGCCGGGATCTGCGGCGCGAGCCTGGCCACTGTGGTCCGGAGGTGCGCCGACGGGACGGCGAAGATGACGAGGTCGGCGGTGTTGAGGACGGAGGAGTCGGCCGTGACGACCAGACCGGGTGGAAAGGCGGCGCCCGGCAGCTTCTCGCGGTTCTCGCGTTCGGACTGGAGGCGGTCGGCCTTGTCGGACCGGCGTGCGAGCAGCGCCACGGGCTCGCGCGCGGCGAGCATGATCGCCATCGTCGTGCCCCAGCCGCCGGTCCCGACGACCACGACCCGCGCGGGTGCGCTGGCGGCGGTCTCCATCGCCGGGCCGGACCGCTCGTCGCGCTGCACGGGCGAATTCTAGTCCTGGCCGCGGCAGGTACAGTCAGGCCGACGTGACATCGCTGCGCTCTTCGCTGGCCGCCGTGGGCCTCGCCATCAGCCTGCTGGGCTGCGATGCGCTCGCCTCGGCGACCCCGTCCGGGGCAGTCGCCTCGATTGTTCCGACCGCCGTCGCCGATGGCTCAGCGGAACC